>DASRES010000073.1 GCA_035651955.1 Acidimicrobiia bacterium | reverse complement strand
GCCTCGTTGTAACAAGGCATGACGACCGAGAGACAGCGCTCGGCGTCGACGCCGCGATCGGCGGGCGGAGCGGGCACGGCGGGACAGGGTACCGAACCGCGTCCGCCCAGGCACAGGCCGTGACGCAGGCCGACGCCGTGGCACGGGCACCGTCGGTGGTGCGGCTAGGGTCGCTCCGGCGTCCCGCGAGCGAGAAGGTCGAGCCGCTCCCCGTGCGTACCGTCCCGGCGTACACCGCCGCCGACGACGACCCCCACGCAGACGAACCCGTCGCCGTCGCGCGCGCCGACGCCCGACCGACGCGACGTCTCCTCGGCCTCGCGATCGCGCTCGTCCTGCTCCCGCTCCTCCTCCAGGCGATCCGCCTGCTCGTCGACCTGGGCGGGAGGGTGTGGAACCCCGGGGACCTCGCGATCACCGAGCTGTCGATCCACGACGTCGGCGTCCACCCCGTCTGGCTCGGGCCGTACTCGCGGTTCCACTTCAACCATCCCGGCCCACTGCTGTTCTACGTGCTCGCGCCGGTCTACCGCCTGTTCGGGACGCGGTCCGTCTCGCTGAGCATCGGCGCGCTCGCGATCAACGGTGCTGCGTGCGCGGGGATCCTCGTCGTCGCGTGGCAGCGCGGCGGCCGGCGGCTCGTGCTGTGGACGGCCGTCCTGCTCGCAGTCTGGATGCGCTTCCTCGGCGCTCCGCTGCTGCAGAACGCGTGGAACCCGTTCGTGACGGTTTTGCCGTTCGGCCTCGTCGTGGTCCTCGCGTGGAGCATCGCGTGCGGGTCCACGCGCTCGCTCGCCCCTGCCGTGTTCGTCGCGTCCTTCGTCGTGCAGACGCACATCGGGTACACACCGGCGACGGTCGCGGTGCTCGGCGCGGCGATCGTCCTCGGTGCGGCCGACGTGGTGCACTCGGCGCGCGCCGCGACCGGGCCGCGACGGCGGGCGGTCGTCGTCGACGCGCTGCGCTGGCTCGCCGTGGCGGCGGTCGTCGGTGTGGTGGTGTGGTTGCCGCCGATCGTCGAGCAGTTCCGTCACCACCCGGGCAACCTCACGCGGATCGACCAGTTCTTCGAGCACGCGAAGCCGACGGTGGGCGTCCACCAGATGGTGCGCGTGACGTTGCAGCAGCTCGGCGGGATCCCGCGCGCGCTGCTGCCACTGTCCGCGCAACAGCGCGCGGCGCCGAGCGGGTACGGCTTCGGCGTCGTGACGCTCGTCGTGTTCGGCGCGGCGACCGCGCTCGCGGTGCGTCGCCGCATGCCGGACGTCCTGCGACTCGCGGTGCTCAACGTGGTGCTGTTCGCCGCGGCCGCGTGGTCGGTGCTGCGCATCGCGGGCGGCTTCGAGGTCTACCTCGTCACGTGGATCTCGGCGGCCAGCTTCACGGCCTGGCTCGGGATCGGCGCGTCCGTGCTGGGCGACGGCCGCACGCCCGCGCCGGTGCGATGGCCGCGCGCGGCCCGTCTCCACGTACCGCCCGAATGGCGACGGGCCGCACCCGCGGTGCTGCTCGTCGCGTTCTTCGTCGGCACCGCGTTCACGGTGCAGGCCGCCGCCGACGTCGCGAACAGCGAGCCCAAGCCGGACGTCATGCGCGTGCTCGCGCAGCGCACGCTCGCCGCGACCCGCGGCGATCACCGGCCCGTGCTCGTCGTGAACCAGGCCCAGGAGTGGCCGTGGGCGGCGGGGTTGATCCTCCAGCTCGAGAAGCACGGCGTGGCGGCACGCGTCCCGCCCGCCTGGGGCTGGCTCTACGGCGCGCGCCTCGCGGTGCATCCGGAGCGTGCGGGCGAGACGTTGACCGTCACGCCGGCTACGGCGCCGCCCGCGCCGCAGCCGGGACTGCGGCGCGTCGCGTCGTCCGGTGGTGTCGCGGTGTACCTGGCGCCGCGCACACCCGGCGCGCCGCTGCCCGCGAACCTCCCGGTCCCGGGCTGACGCGCGGCGCGCGCGGCCGCGTCACGGCGCGATCGCGAGCTGCCGCGCGTACGGCGGCGAGATGATCGGCATCGGCTGCGGGACGGGCGGCGCGCCGCCGAAGTTCATGATCGTCCCGACGCGGTTCATCTCGTACCCGCCGGTCGCCGTCAGCGCGAAGCCGCGGATCTGGTCGCTGCCGAAGTACGGCGACGGGAGGCGTGGCGCGCCGTTGAGCGGCCACACGCCACCGAAGCCGTCGAGCACGTAGACGCGCTGCGTGCTCGGCTGCACCGCGATGTCGCGCGCGATGTCCCAACCGGGCCAGTACGGGCCGCTGCCGACCGCGGGCGCGCTCCCGAACGGGTGCACACCGCCCCACCCATCGAGCACGTAGCCACCGGTGCCCGACGGCAGGATCGCGACGCGTCGCGCGATGTCCCAACCGGGCCAGAACGTCGTCCTCGCGATGGGTGGCGCGACGCCGAAGGGATGCAGTCCGCCCCACGCGTCGAGGACGTAACCGCCCCGGCCCGAGGGCAGCAGCGTGAAGTCACGCGCGATGTCCCAGCCCGGCCAGTACGAGCCGTAGACGACCGGCGCGCTCCCGAACGGGTGCAGGCCGCCGTAGCCGTCGAGCACGTAGCCACCGCCCCCGCCGGGCAGCAGCTTGACCGCGCGCACGATCTGCCAACCGGGGAAGTACGCGCTCGGCAGCAGCGGGTTCTCGGCGCCGGCCGGGTACAGCGCGCCGAACGCGCTCACGGCCATGAGGCTCGGGTAGCCCGGTTGCGCGCGCCATCCCGGGAACGTGTCGAGCGGCTGGAACTCGATGCGCTGCGTGACGCTCGCGCGGATCGCGGGGAGCATGTCGTAGAGCGCCTGCCCCGGGCACGCGGTGAACCACGTGTCGCGGTGCCCGACGATGTTCGGGATGACCATCGTCGTGCCCGCGGGGAACTTGTCGTTGCCGTTCGTGGTGTAGGTGACGGGCTGGAGCGGGTCGATCCCGCTTGCCGCGAACTTCCACGCGAGCAGCCGCTCGATGGCGTCGATCAGCGCGGCCGACGGTGTCGTCGTCGAGTAGTCACCGATCGCCGCGACGCCGACGCTCTCCCAGTTGAATCCGATGGCGTGTGCGCCGAGCACCGGCTTGTCCGCGCCGCCGTACCGGCCCTCGAAGATCTGGCCGTACTTGTCGACGAGGAAGTTGTACATCATGTCGCAGTACCCGAGCGTGAGCACCGAGTACGCGTAGATCCCGCGGACGATCTGGTAGCTCTGCGCGGGCGAGTAGTTGTTCGAGTCCACCGTGTGGTGGATGACCGCGAACTTCACGGCGTCGCTGTACTGCGGCGCGGGCGAGCAGTTGCGCGAGCGCAGGCTCTCGTCCGCGCCCCACTGCGCGCGCAGGATGACGCTGGGCCACGCGATCGCGGCAGACGCCGAGCTCGCCGGCACCTGCTGCGCGGGCGAGTGCACGGTACGCAGCTCGACGTTCGCGGCCGACCCGGACGCGAGCGTCACGCGGACGTCGCTGTCGCCGTGCACCCACAGCGGCTCGGTCGCGTGCTTCCTCGCGACGTGCGCGGCTTCCTTCGTCCCGGGGTCGGGCCCGGTGTCGACGGCGTCGAGCGGCGTGGGCACCGACCAGTGCCCCGAGGAGTCACGCGTCGACACGGTGAACTGCGCGTTCGGGTCGCCGTCCCACTTCACACCGACGAGATCGGCGCCGACGTTCGCGTCGGCGCGCCATCCGGGCGCGACGCCCTGCGCGCTCAGCGGCACACCCTGCTCGGACACCTTCGGCGCACCGGGCGCGGGTGTCGCGACGGGCAGGACGACGGCGACGAGCGCGCCGACGGACGCGATCGCGGCGAGCGGGAGCAGGCGGCGCATCATCCGGGACCTCCGGCACACGGGGGCGGCTGGGAGCGACGGACCCGAGGACGCTACCGGCTGGCGCGACGGTGCCGCGCGCGGTGCCGTGCGGTCAGTGCGGTGCCGTGCGGTCAGGACACCGCTTCGGTGCGGCGGCCCGACGGGAGGAGCTCGACCCGCATCGGGAAGTGGACGAGCCCCATCGTCTTCCCCGGGTTCATGACCTCGAGGAAGTCCTTCTGGTCGCGGTGGTCGTACGACACGCCCGTCGTGTGGTTGTGGATCCCGAGGCTCACCACGTACACGCCGTCGAGCAACGGTACGCGGTCGAGCACGAACACGATCTCGCCACGGCCGTACACGTCGTCGACGTCCACGCCGATGATGTCGGTGTTCGTGCCGAGGAGCAGGTTGCCGGCCTGGTCGTGGATGTTGATCGCGAACACGACGTCACCGAGGCGCTTGGGCGCGTCGTAGTGCAGGTGGATGCGGACGGGCTCGTCGGGGAGCGCGTACCTGCGCTCCGGGCGGGCGTACTCGATCTCCGCGCCGGTGATCCGCATCTGGCGGGTGTGGCGGAGCTCGTTCCTGATCCCGGCCTCCGCGAACGGGTCGAGCCCGCGGTCGAGGAGGGTGTCGCGGAACGACAGCACCGCCTCGCCGGGAGGGCCGACCATGACGAGCTTGCCGTGGTCGAGCACCGCGGCGCGGTCGCAGATCTGCCGCGTGAGGTCGGCGTTGTGGGTGACGAACAGGATCGTGCGGCCCTGCTTCTGGAACTCCTTGATCCGTTCGAGGCACTTGCGCGCGAACGCCTCGTCGCCCACCGACAGCACCTCGTCGATCACGAGGATCTCCGGATCGACGTTCACCGCGACGGCGAACGCGAGGCGCGCTGCCATGCCCGACGAGTAGTGCTTGACCTGCTGGTCGATGAACGCCTCGATCTCCGAGAACGCGACGATGTCGTCGAAGATGCGTTCGACGTGCGTCTTCGGGAGCCCGAGCATCGCACCGTTCATGTAGATGTTCTCGCGGCCCGTCAGCTCGGGGTGCATGCCCGAACCGAGCTCGAGGAGCGCCGCGACGCGGCCGGCCTTCGCGATGCGACCCGACGTCGGGCGCAGGATCCCCGTCACGCACTTGAGCAGCGTCGACTTGCCGGAACCGTTGTGCCCGAGGAGTCCCACGGTCTCGCCCTGCGCGACCTCGAGGTCGACGTCGCGCAACGCCCAGAACTCCTCGTAGGGCAGGCGGCCGGCCTTGATGACGCGCTCCTTCAGCGAGTGCGCCTTCTCCTGGTACAGCTTGAAGCGCTTGCTGACCCGCTCGACCTCGATCGCCGCGCCCATGGTCAACGGCTCCGAGCGAATTGCGTGGCGGCGACAGGCGGCGGGGTTTCCCCGGCGCCGGCAGGCACCGTTGGTCGGGGAGCGGCGAGCTTGCGAGCGCGACCAGCCAACTCAGATTTCCTCGGCGAAGTTGTCCTCGAGGCGCCCGAAGATCACGAGCGCGACGAAGAGCAGCACGAGCGAGACCGCGAGCAGGATCCCGAGCACCTCGGCGTACCAGACCAGGCCGGTGTTCGGCAGGATCTTCGTGACGTACCGCGTCCCCGCGCTGTCGAACGTCACGACCGTCGCCTTGTTGTAGAGCGCGCGCTGGAACGTGATGACGACAGGTGTCAGCGGGTTGAGGAGGAAGAGCGCGCCGACGCCCTTGTGGTCCGCGACCTTGCGGTACGCGTAGACGATCGGCGTCATCCAGAACCACGCGAGCAGCGCGAGCTCGAGCAGGTGCTCGGTGTCGCGCGCGTAGACGTTGATGGCCGCGAGCGCGATCGACATCGCGGCGAGGAACACCACCAGCGCGAAGAGCGCGACCGGCAGCAACGGCAGGTAGCTCCACGCGGGGACCTGCCGGAACACGACCAGCGCGAGCAGCAGCACGACCGTCTGCAGGAGGAAGTGGACGAGCCCCGCGCCGATCGAGGCGAGCGGCAGGATCTCGCGCGGGAACCACACCTTCGTGACG
The DNA here is from genome assembly GCA_035651955.1 of Acidimicrobiia bacterium. Lineage (NCBI taxonomy): Bacteria > Bacillati > Actinomycetota > Acidimicrobiia > Acidimicrobiia bacterium. The sequence goes on along the minus strand of DASRES010000073.1, from coordinate 39,633 downwards.
AGCGACGCGTTGCCGGTGATCGACCCGGTCGACGCGCCGAGCGCGATGCCGAAGAGGTTCCACGGCAGCAGGCCCGCGAGCAGGAAGATCGCGAAGTTCGGGACGCCCGCCGGCAGGAAGTACGTGAAGACGACGTAGAAGACGACGAGGTACAGGGCCGGGTTGAGCAGCGACCACACGAAGCCGAGGACGCTGTTCTTGTACTTGACCTTCAGCTCCTTGCGCACGAGGCTGCCGAGGAGCTCGCGGTACTGCCACAGGTCGATCAGGCGCCGCACCGGGTTCGGGCGCGACGAGACGTCGGCGAGCTGCGGCGCGGGAGCGCTCCGATCGGCAGGTGCGGTGATACTGGCCATGCGGCGGTGTCGCCCCCTGCGGGACGCCGCGACGGTACTACGGGCTCTCCGTCACCCCGTGATCATCGTGTGCCGGTCGGGCCCGGTGTCACGGCGCGATCGACAGGCCCCGTGCCACGTCGCCGGACCAGTACCCGGTCGTCGAGACGGCGGGAGCACCGCCGAACGGGTGCAGCGCGCCTCGCCCGTCGACCGTGTAGCCCTGGGGGTGTCCGGGCGAGGAGTCGTGCATCAGTGCGACGCCGCGCACGATGTCCCAGCCGCGCCAGTAACCGGTCACCGCGACGGCGGGCGCACCGCCGAACGGGTGCAGGCCGCCGAAGCCGTCGACCGTGTACCCGCCGTTGCCGTCGGGGTCGAGCGCGAGGCCGCGCACGATCGCCCATCCCGGCCAGTACCCGCTGACGCTGACGACGTGCGCGCTGCCGAACCGGTGCAGGCCGCCGAACGCGTCGAGGACGTAGCCCGCGGGACTGGTCTTGGTCGAGCCGGGCAGCATCGCGATGCCACGCGCGATGTCCCACCCACGCCAGTACGCGCCGGACATCGGGACCGCGCCGCCGAACGGATGGAGACCGCCGAACCCGTCGAGGACGTAGCCGCTGCCGTCGCCGTTGAGCGCGACGCCGCGCACGATGTCCCAGCCCGGCCAGTACGCGTTCGTGTGCACGAGCGGAGCGGCACCGAACGGGTGCAGGCCGCCGAACGCGTCGACCGTGTAGCCGCCGGTCCCGTCGCTCGTGACCGCGATGCCGCGGCCGAGTGGGGCGGGGAACGTCGACGCGGGCAAGGGCGCGCTCGCGGCCGCGCCGACGGTGCCGTCCCACGCGGTCGTGTAGGCGGCGGTGAAGGGCTGCGCGCGCGTCGCCCCCGCGAACGAGACCGTCGTGCTCGACTGCCCGCTGACGTTGCCCGCGCCGTCGACCGCGCGCGCGTCGACGGTGTAGGTGTGACCTGGGAGGCCGTAGAGCACGCTGCCGCCGCTCGCGGTCGAGCCCGAGCGCGACGTCGGCGTCGCGCGCGAGTACCAGGTCCCGGCCGGGCCGCCGTCGTCGCTCACGGTGAGCGTGAAGTACGCGACGCCCGTTCCCGCGTCGCTCGAGCTCCACGTGACGTTCGCCGCCGTCGTGGCCGGCGAGCTCGCAGCGGGGAGTGTGGGCACGCTCGGCGGCGTCGTGTCGAGGATCGTGCCGGTGCGCTCCATGTTCTGCTTGAACGTTGCCCAGCCGAGCGTCCCGGGCGTGTGCTTCGTGCCGAACTCGTAGACCTGTAACAGGTCCCCGGGGTCGCGCAGGCCGTCGACGTTCGCGTCCAGCTGCGCCTGGACGAGGATGCGGGTCTCGCCGGGACCGGCGAAGACGGTCGGCGTCGACGCGGGCGCGAACACGTGCCCGTCGAGCGGCGCGCTCGCCTCGAGCGCGCCGGTGGCGAGGTTGAAGACCTTGAGGTCGTGGTCGAGAGCGGAGACGACGTCGGGTGTGCCGTCACCGTCGACGTCCGCGATCGTCACGCCGCCGTGCGTCGGGTACCCGGCCGAGCAGCCCCACGACGCGCCGCACTGGGTCCACAGCACCTGACCGTTGGGCTTGATCGCGGTGATGTAGCCGCCCTCCATCGCGACGACGCTCACCATCCCGACGCCCGGGAGGTTGGCGACCGCGGGCGACGCCATGACCGCGCCCAGCGTCGGCACCGGCCAGCCCGGCAGGTCGTGGCCGAAGCGGTCGAGCCCCCACACGACGTGCCCGGCGTTCGGGAAGTTGAGACCGGTGCCGACGACGACGTCGAGGTGGCCGTCACCGTTGAGGTCGACGACCGCGGGCGAGGACCAGATCGTCTGACCGGGCAGTGAGCGCGGCCAGCCCGGTTGCAGCGTGCCGTCGTGGCGGACGACCCACACGAGTCCCCCGCCGGGATACGGCGCGCCCGGGTAGTAGTCCATGTCGGCGCCGAAGACGATCTCGGGCCAGCCGTCGCCGTCGAGATCCGCGACGACGGGGCTCGACCAGATCGTGTCGTAGACCCAGACGGGAGGGAAGACGTCGAGGCCCGTCGAGTAGTGCCACGCGTACAGGTGGTTGTCCCAGCTCGTCACGATGATGTCGAGCGAGCCGTCGTGGTCGAGGTCCGCGACCGCAGGCGTGCCGAACACGCCCGGCGGCCCGTTCCTGAACGCGGTCGCCTTGTGGAACAGCGGCGCGCCGTCGGTGCCGCGCAGGACCCAGACGTCGCCGGTGCCCGCGTTCGCGACGAGCACGTCGAGCTTGCCGTCGCGGTTGAAGTCGTACAGCAGCGGGCTGGCCTGGATCGGGCCCGACCCCGTGAACGCCGTCCACTTCACCGACCCGTCCAGGCCGAAGACGCGGACCCATCCGTCCATGCCGCCGGTGACGACCTCCAGCTGCGAGTCGCCGTTCAGGTCGCCGACCGCCGGGCTCGAGAACGCCTCGTTCGTGCCGACCACGTTCGGCAACGCGGCGTAGGGCTTCTCGCTCATCGGCGAGACGACCTGCCCGAGCTGCACGGAGCTCGCGTGCACGGCGGCGGCGCGTGACGAGGGCGTCGACGCGTGGGCTGCCGGCGCGGACCCGGCGACCGCGAGTGAGACGAGCGTGGCGACCGCCGCGAGGACGACCGTGACACGGCGCGGACGCGACGACGTGGAGAAGACGTGTGGCACTGCGGGGGCCTTCCGTGGACCTGAGGTTCGCGTACCTACTGAATTCGGTCGCGGCGGCCTCAGCCTTGAGCGTCCCGCGGCCCCTGCAACTCGGCGGCCTCGATCGACGCGTCACGGAGACGGTTCACCTCATCGACGATCGGGTCGATCTGCCACGCGGTCAGGCGCCGGACGGCCCGCTTGAGCAGCGACGCCCCGGGCCGTGCCGACACCGGTTGCGGGAGGACGAGCGGAGGGACGCGCCGCAAGGGCGCGCTCGACGTGAGCTGCCGGCGCGACGCGCCGTTCGCCGCGCGCGCGGCGCCGGTCGCCGTCGGCCCGAGCGAGCCGCGCTGCGCAGCCGCGCGTGTGCGGATCTCGGCCATGACCGCGTCGCGGCCGTCGTGCGGCCATGGCGCGCTCGGCGCGGCGGGTGCCGCGGGCCCCGAGGGCACCCCGAGCGCGGTCCGCATCGCGGCGACGAGCTCGTCGTCGTCGTCGACGAGCATCGTGCCCGGCGCGGCCTGCCCGGCGAGCCCGCCGACGCGCGTCGCGATGACCGGGCGCTCGTAGAGGTTCGCGCGCTCGACGACACCCGACGACCAGATGAACCGGTACGGGAGGACGACGACGTCGGACGCGACGAGCCACAGGTCGAACGTCTCGTCGCCGACGTACCCGTCGTGCAGGAACGCACCCGGCGTCTGCTCCACGAGATCGCGCAGGTCCTCCATGTACCCGACGTACTCGGGCTCCTCGACTCGGAGCGATCCGACGACGTCGATGCGGCGCGGCGCGGCCGGGTCGACCGCGCCGAGACGGGCGAACGCGCGAACCGCGCGGTCGAACCCCTTGTGCGGCTGGACGAAGCCGATCGAGAGGAACATGAACGCGTCGGCGGGGACACCGAGCCGCGCGCGGGCCTCGTCGCGCGTCGCGTCGGTCCGCCGGCGGAAGCTCTCACCGTGGTGCAGCGTGTCGATCCGCGAGAGCGGGACGCGGAACGCGTCGGCGAAGAGCCGGCGCTCCTCGTCGGTGTGCACCGAGATCCGGTCCACCGCGCCCCACATCGCGCGCGTGGCGACCGCGAGCACGGACCGGCCTCGCCCGGTGTCGTAGTTCACCTCGTGCACGCGCACCTCGACGTCGTGCGCGGTACGGAACGCGGCGAGCAGGCCGAGCGTGGTCTCGAGCCGCCGCCGGTACGTCGCGAGCACGGGGAAGAACATGTCGGGGTGGAACTGCACGATGACGCGGTCGTACGCGCCGGTGCGCTTCGCGAGCGCGAGCGGTCCGCGCCGCGAGGTGAGCTCGAGGTGGTGGTGCGCGGCGGACGGCTCGGGTGAGAGGACCTCGACGTCGTGCCCGTCCGCGCGCAGGCGCTTGACCTCCTGCACCGCGTAGTTCGCGATGCCGTCACGGACCGGCGGGTACGGCGTGACCATCAGGATCCGCAACGTGCTGGTCTCCTCCGCGTTCAGCGCGCGGGCAGCCAGGCGTCCAGCGTGCGCTCGGCGCGGTCGAGGACGTCCGGCCACGTGTAGTTGTCGAGGACGTACGCACGCCCCGCCGACGCGATCGCGGCTGCGGCCGCGGGCTCGTCGGCGACGAACCGAAGGCACTGCTCCAGCTCGGCGTCGTCGTCGTAGAGCAGGCCCGCGCCGGATCGGTCGCAGTGCCAGCGGACGACCTCGCTCGCGCCGTTCGCGATGACGAGCGTGCCCGCGAGCCAGGCCTCCATGATCGTGCGCGAGAAGCTCTCGTAGCGCGACGGCTGGAGGTACGCGTCCGCCGCGGCGAACGCGTCGTTGCGGTCACGCGTCTCGCAGAACCCGAGGTCCACCACGCGGTCGGCGATCGCGCGCGGCGCCTGGACCCGGCTCGTTCCCATCGTGACGAGCGAGAACGGCAGCTTCGACCGCTCGTTCGCGGCCGCGAACCCGTCGAGCAGCCGTTCCCAGTTCTTCCCGCCCTCCCGGCGCCCGGCGTAGAGCACGAACCGGCCCTCGATGCCGTGCCGGCGCCGGAAGCCGTCGACGTCGTACGACGCGGGAACGTCGAGTCCCGAGCCGATCACCTCGTGGGGCGGGAGTGTCGGATGGATGCGCGCCGCGAGCCGGGCCTCGGGCTCCGAGAGGAACCAGAGCCCGCGCGACCCGCGGAACAGCGGCTCGAACAACTCGAGGTGCGCGGCGGGCTCGTCGTGCAGGCACGGCATGAGGATCGTCCGCTCGGGCGCGACCTGACCGCACGCGAATGCCGGCCAGAAGAGGTACGGCGCGAAGACGATCGCGCGGTAGCGGTCCGACTCGTCGAGCAGGAAGTGGAACAGCTCGGGGACACGGACGTCGTCGTTCATCCACCGGGACTGCTCGCGCAGCCCGAGGCGTGCACCGGCGAGCATCGCCGCCTCGTACGTCGCCCGCTCGGCACGCGCGGTCGAGATCACCGTCGGGAAGCGACGGACGGTCACGCCGTCGTGCTCCTCCATGCCGGCGTCGTACTCGTTGGCCCACGTGAAGTGATCGCGCGCGCACGTCGTCAGGACCTCGACGTCCCACCCGCGCGCGGCGAGCCCGGTCGCCATCTCGCGCACGACCGCCTCCGCGCCGCCGATGACCTCCGCCCCGAAGCGCGGGGGCACGAACGCGAGGCGGCCCGTGCGATCCATGCCGGCCGATCGTAGCGAGGCCGATGCGATGCACCCGGTCATCACGCGGGCGCCCGCCGTCCGTCGCGCTACGTGCTCTCCGGCTGCAGCACGAGCGTGACGTACCCGCCGACTGCGTTCACCGCGCGGTCGACGTAGTCACGCGCGGGTGCGTCGGGCAGCAGCTCGGGGTCCTCGAGGACGCGGACCTTGTACCCGAGATCGCGGTAGAAGCCCACGACGCTCTCGGCGTCGCTGCCGAGGTACGCGATGAGCTCCGGGTTGAACTCGGCGAGCACCCACGGTCGGCTCCGCCGCAGCATGTTCGCCATGCCCTCGATGGCACGGTGGTCCATGCCCTCGATGTCGATCTTCACGAGATCGAACTCCGCGTCCGGCGGGAGGATCTCGTCGAGCGCGACACACGGGATCTGGAAGTCGGGCTCCACGTAGTCCAACGCGTACGCGCGGTTGCCGCCGGTGTTGTCGAGCGAGAGCGTCAGGTCGACGATGCCGGTCTCCGCACCGAGCGCGACGTTGAACGGCAGCGCGTTCGTCAGCTGGTTCCGCACGATGTTGGCGCACAGCAACGCGAAGTTCGCGGGCGACGCCTCGAAGCTGATGACGCGGCCCTTCTCGCCGACGGCACGCGCCGCGCGCAGCGTGTGGTACCCGACGTGCGCGCCGACGTCGATCACGTGCATGCCCGGGCCCAGCAGCGACGTGATGAACTCGGCCTCCTCGGGCTCCCACCTCCCCTGCTCCTGCAGCGGAGGTGTGATGTACCGGTCGTAGCCGGGCAGGAGCATCGAACCCGCGTCGGTCGACGCCTCGACGATGTCGTCGGGCAGTCGCGGCGCCCAGCCACCGTGGGACAGCAGGTGCTGCTCGACCTCGTTCCGCCAGCGCGCGACGTCGACGCCGACGGCGGCCGGATCGCGGACGAGCCGGCGCGCGAGCGCGTCGCGCACCTCTCCGGCGAGATCGGGCGCGGCCTCGCGCCGCGTCAGCTCGTCGACGTACGCGACGAGCATCTCGAGCGTCTGCTGGTCGTGCTCGCGCGTGTGACGCGTCAGCCGCAACACGGCACGGCGGATCGCGTGCGCGAGCGCCGGATACCGGCTCGGTGTCGTCACATCGGGCGTCGAGCGGACGGCGTCGAGCAGCTGCCGACGCGACGAGTCGACCGAGGAGTCCATGGACCGAGCCTACCGGCGCCCCGACCCGGCAGAAGGGAACGGATCGACGTGAGTAGGCTCGATCCGAATGGACATCTGCGTGTGCGGCGCCCAGGTGCCCTTCGTCCACGGCGGCGCCGAGCTCCACATGGACAACCTCGTCGGCGCGCTGCGGGACGCCGGTCATCGCGCGGAGCTCGTACGACTGCCCACCGCGTGGGACCGCATGCGCGTCTTCGACGCCGCGCTGGCGTGGCGGCTGGTGCCGATCGACGCCGAGCTGGTGATCGCGACGAACTTCCCGTCCTACTTCGTCCGGCACCCGAACAAGGTCGTGTGGCTGTTCCATCAGCACCGCGCCGCGTACGACGCCGTCGAGTCGCCGTGGTCCGACTACGGGCTCGATGACGAGTCGCTCGAGGCGCAGCGGATGCTGACCGAGTGGGACACGCGCGCGCTGGGCGAGGCGCGCGCGCTGTTCACGACGTCGGGAGTCGTCGCGGATCGCCTCGCGCGCTACAACGGCTTGACCGGCGAGCCGCTGTACCACCCGCCGCCGCTGTTCGACGCGCTGCGGCCCGGTCCGTTCGGCGACTACGTGTTCTGCCCGACGCGGCTTGCCGCGAACAAGCGACCGGCGCTCCTCGTCGACGCGATCGCGGCGTCGACGTCCGGCGCGCGGCTCGTGATCGCCGGACGCGGTCCGCTCGACGCCGAGCTGCGCGGGCAGGTCGCGTCGCTCGGCGTCGCGTCGCGCACCGAGCTGCCCGGCTTCGTCGCCGACGACCGTCTCGTCGAGCTCTACGCGAACGCGCTCGCGGTCGCCTACGTCCCCTTCGACGAGGACTACGGGTACGTCACGCTGCAGGCGTTCCGAGCCGGGAAGCCCGTCATCACGACCGCCGACGCGGGCGGAGTGCTCGAGTGGGTCGAGGACGGCGTGACGGGCTTCGTCACCGACGGGACGCCGAGTGCGCTCGGCGCCGCGATCGACCGGCTCGCCGCGGATCCCGATCTCGCGCAGCGCATGGGCGAGAAGGCTCGCGAGCGCGTCGCCGATCTGAGCTGGGCGCCCGTCGTCGACCGGCTCCTCGGCGTGTGATGCGTGCGCGGCGACCGACGGTCGAGGTCCTCGGCGGGTTCCGCACCGTGCCGGGGACCGACGCGCTCGTCGTCGCGCTCGGACGCGTGTGCGACGTCCGTGCGAGCGACCCTTCCGTCGTCACGCCGGACGCTCGCCTCGCGCTCTCGAGCGACGCGCACCGGCTCGATGCCGCGGTCCGGTCCCGCGACCGCGACGGAGTTCCGGTCGCGGTCGTCGTGGGACCCCACGACGACGAGCGGGTGCTCGCGTCGCGCGTCGACGTCGTCGTGCGGATGGGAACCGCGGAGCCCGCGTCGGCCGGCGACCCGGCCGACGCGTTGCGGTTCCCGCATCCCGCGGTCGACACGTCCGAACATCCCCCCGTCGGGCCGCTCGTGCGCGCACGCTGGCGCCGGCGCCTCGCACTCGACGGCGACCTCGCAGTGGTCGTCGGCTTCCCGCAGCCCACGCCGTTGCGTGCCGAGTCGGTTCCCGCCGCGCTCGCGGTGTGCGCGGCCGCCGCGGTGCGCGGCCCGCAGGTCCTCGTCGCCCTCGCGCTCGCGACGCCCGTCGTCACCGACGCGGCGACGGCAGCCTGGCTCGGCGCAACCGACGGCGACGACGTCGCGGTCGCGCGGACGGCGTCGGACGCGCGGGAGGCCGCGCGCGTCCTTGCTCGCGACGACCGCACCGCGGCGCGGCTCGGCGCGGCGGGCAGGCGCCTCGCCGAACGTGTCCACGACAGCGGTCGCGCCGCACGCGACCTCCTCGACCGGCTCGGTGTGCGCCGCGCGGACGAGCAGCCGGGGCCGCACCTCGCCGACCGGCTCACGGAGCTCGGCTCGCGCGCCGCCGGACCGGTCGTGCTCCGCGCGTACGAGCGCGCGGGACCTTTCGTGGCCCTCGCCGGTGACGCCCGATGAGCCACCCCGACCTCGAGCCGGCCGCGCTCGACGCGCTGCGGGCCGACCTCGGCGACACGGCCGCGGGCGACGGTCGCACGGGTGACGCGAGCGACAAGGCGCCCGGTCCCGTGACGCCCGCGGCCGCGCCCGACGCGCCCGACACGCCGGGAACGCTGCGCACCCGGGTCAAGCACGCGGCTCGCGAGACCCTTCGTCCGTATGTCGGCAGCGCGCTCGACCGCCTTGCCGCGCGCCTGCAGGACCGCGTGCGCGAGTCCGTGCGCGCGGAGCTCCGCAGCGAGTACGGCCCCCTGGAATCCGAATTGCAGGTCGTCAAGGCGCGCGTCGACGCGATCGAGGGGCTGCTCGCACCGATCGTCGAGCTCGGGCGCGCGAACGAGCGCGTCCACGTGCTCGAGGTGAACCAGGAGCTGCTCAAGGGTGAGCTCGGCGCGTTCCACGCCGCGCTCGACTCGCTCGGCACCGCGATCGCGCCTGCCGCCGGGCTGGCCGGCGTCCCCGAGCGGTTCGCGGAGCTGCGTGAGCGCGTGAACGCGATCGATCGCGAGCTGCGACGCGTGCGCGCGGGGACGAGCACGCCCCCAGGCGACGCGGGCGCGCCGCCCGCGGTTGCGACCACCGAGCCGTCGTCAGGGTTCGACTACGTCGGGTTCGAGCACCGCTTCCGCGGCGACCCGGCCGCCGTCCTCGCCGAGCAGGAACGGCGCTATGCCGACCTGCTGTTCGAGCACCAGCCCGTCGTCGACATCGGGTGCGGCCGCGGCGAGCTGCTCGAGGTCCTCGCGTCACGCGGCGCACGCGTGGTCGGCGTCGAGCCGGACCCCGGCATGGCGGCGGCGGCGCGCGCCCGCGGCCTCGACATCCACGAGACCGGCGCGGTCGAGTTCCTCGGCGCCGCGGAGCCGGCGTCGCTGGGCGCGATCACCGCGATCCACGTGGTCGAGCACCTCGACCTCGACACGCTCGTCGCGTTCTTCGAGCTCGCCGCGACGCGTCTGCGCGCGGGCGGCGTGCTCGTCGTCGAGACGCCGAACCCCGCGTCGCTCGTCGTGCTCGGCAACTCCTACGTCATGGACCCGACGCACGTCCGCCCGCTCCACCCCGCCCTGGTCACGTTCTTGTGCGAGCGGGCCGGCTTCCGCGACGTGCGTCTCGAGTTCCACGCGCCGGCGTCCGCGTACCACCTCCCGCTCCTCCCCGAGCCGCCGGCGGGGACGGACGCCGTCGTCGTCGAGGACGTCCGCCTCGTCAACGACGCGTTCCGCCGCCTGAACGACTCCCTCTACGGGCCCCAGGAATACGCCGCGATCGCGACCGCCGCGCCCGCTCGCGACGTCTGAGCGGTGCGCGTCGCGCTCGACGGCACGCCGTTGCTCGGTGCGCGCACGGGGGTCGCACGCGTCGTCGACGGCCTGGTCCACGGGTTGTGCCGGCGGGACGGCGTCGACGTCGTCTGCTACGCGGTGAGCGGGCGACGCGCGCTGGACGGCGTGCTGCCAGACGGTGTCACAGCGGCGCGATCGCGCCTGCCCGCGCGGCTGGTGCGCGAGCTGTGGATGCGCAGCGACGTGCCGCGCATCGAGCACTGGACCGGGCCGGTCGACGTCGTGCACGCCACGAACTACGTCGCGCCGCCGGCGCGCGTCCCGACGCTCGTGTCGGTGTACGACCTGACGTTCGTGCACTTCCCCGAGATGTGCACGCCCGACACGTTGCGGTATCCCCGGTTGCTGCGCCGTGCGCTCGCACGCGGCGCACACGTGCACGTGACGAGCGAGTTCGTTCGCGACGAGGTCGTGGAGCATCTCCACGCCGACGAGCAGCGAGTGTCGTGCGTCTACCCGGGGCTCGCGCCGGTCGCGGGCGGGGACGGCGGGCGAGGGCGGGAGCTCGCGGGCTCCGCGCGGTACGTGCTCGCGCTCGGCACCGTCGAGCCGCGCAAGAACCTTCCTCGCCTCGTCCGCGCGTTCGACGCGGTGGCCGCGGCGCACGACGACGTCGTGCTCGTCGTCGCCGGTCCGGACGGCTGGGGTTCGGACGCGTTCAGGGCGGCCGTCGACGCGTCGAAAGCACACACACGCATTCGGCGTCTCGGCTACGTCTCCGACGACGACCGTCGCGACCTGCTCGCGGGCGCGACCGTGTTCGCGTACCCGTCGGTGTACGAGGGGTTCGGGTTCCCGCCCCTCGAGGCGATGGCCGCCGGCAGCGCCGTCGTCGCGGGCGCGGCGGGCTCCCTCCCCGAGGTCCTCGGCGACGCCGCCCTGCTCGTCGACCCGCAGGACGTCGACGCGATCGCCGGCGCGCTCGACGCGCTGCTCCGCGACCACGGCGCGCGGGGCACGCTCGTCGAGCGCGGACACGCGCGCGCCGACCGGTACACGTGGCGGCGTGCCGTCGACGAGATGGTGGCCCTCTACGGTTCCCTCCTGTGAGACCGCATCGCGCGCAAGCGCCGCACTCGTTGCGCGTCGCGCTCCACGTCGGTCAGCTGTTGCAGCGCGTCCCCGGTGGCATCGGCCGCTACGTCGAGGGGCTCTTCGGCGCGCTCCCCCGAGCCGGGGTCGAGGTCGTCTCGTTCGCGGCGGGTGACCCGTCCGTCCACCGCGCCGCGGGATGGCCGTCGTTCACCGCGCTCGGACACCCGTACGCGCCGTGGCGCTACGAGCTCTGGCACCGCCTCCGCTTCCCACCGGTCCGCATCGACGCCGACGTGGTGCACGCGCCGAGCCTCGCGGTGCCGCCCACCGGACGACGGCCGCTCGTCGTGACGGTCAACGACGTCGCGTTCCTCCGCTACCCGGAGATGTTCACGCGCCAGGGCGTGCGGTTCCACCGGCGCGGCCTCGATCTCGCCCGGCGTGACGCGCGCGCCGTCATCGTGCCGTCCACCTTCACGCGCGACGAGCTGCTCCGCGAGGGGTTCGACGCGAGCCTGCTGTTCGTCGCGCATCACGGCGTCGACATCCCGGGTCATCTCGCCGACGACGTCCTCGCGTTGCGGCTGCGCCGCGTCGGCGTCGCACCGCCGTTCGTGCTGTCGGTCGGGACGCTCGAGCCGCGCAAGAACATCCCGTTCCTCGCGCGCGTCGTCGCACGCGTGCGCGAGCGGCACCCCGAGGTCACGCTTGTCCGTGTCGGTCCGCCGGGATGGGGCGACGTCACGTCCATCGAGGGACCCGGGGTCCGCGAGCTCGGCGCGGTCGACGAGGACACGCTCGACGCGCTCTACCGCGCCGCGACCGTGTGCGCGATGCCGTCGCACTACGAAGGCTTCGGGCTCCCCGTCCTCGAGGCGATGGCGCGCGGCTGCCCGGTCGTCGCCTCCTCCACGTCGAGCCTGCCCGAGGTCGTGGGCGACGCCGGGGCGCTCGTCGCCCCGAACGACGACGACGGATGGTTCGACGCGCTCGTGCGCGTCGTCGAGGACGAGGAGGGACGCGACGCGCGCCGTCGCGCGAGCGTCGAGCGCGCTCGCCGCTTCACGTGGACCGAATCCGCGCACGTCCACCGCGAAGCGTACGAAGCCGCGCTCGCGCCGGGTCCGCGCTCGTAGACTCGCACGGTGCGGCTGCTCCTCGACGTCTCCGCCGTACCGGCGCGACCGGTCGGCGCGGGCGTCTACGCGGTGAACCTGGCCCGCGAGCTGTCCGCACGCGACGGGATCGACGTCCACCTCGCCACGCGTCGAGCCGACGGCGCACGCTGGCTCGAGCTCGCGCCCGGGGCGACGGTGCACGCGGTCGCACCGGGACCCCGGCCCGCCCGCCTCGCGTGGGAGCAGCTGGGCGGCCCGACGCTGGCCCGCCACGTCCGGCCCGACGTCTGGCACGGCATCCACTACACGATGCCGTTGCGCGCCGACGTCCCGTGCGTGGTGACCGTGCACGACCTCACGTTCTTCGACCATCCCGAGTGGCACGAGCGGACGAAGGTCGCGTTCTTCCGGCGCATGTTGCGCGAGTCGGCACGGCGGGCGGTCGCGCTCGTCGCGGTGAGCGAGTTCACGGCCCGCCGGCTGCGCGACGTGCTGACACCCCGGGCGCCGATCGTCGTCGCGCCGCACGGCGTCGACCACGAACGCTTCCACCCTTCCCCCGATGCCGATGCGGCCGACGATCTGGCGCGCGTCGCCGCGCTCGGCGCGCGTCCTCCGTACGTCGTCTCCGTCGGGACGATCGAGCCGCGCAAGGACCTCCCGACGCTCGTCGCCGCGTTCGCCACCGTCGCGCGCCACCGTCCCGACCTCCGGCTCGTGATCGCGGGGGGCGACGGCTGGGGCACCGCCGCGCTGCGCGATGCCGTCGAGCGCAGCGGTGTCGCGACGCGCATCGTGCGGCCCGGGTACGTCGACGGCGACGCGGTGGCCGCGCTGTACCGCCGCGCCGCGGCCGTCGCCTACCCGTCGCTCGAGGAGGGGTTCGGTCTGCCCGCGCTCGAGGCGCTCGCGTGCGGCGCCCCGCTGGTGTCAACCCTGGGATCCGCGGTCGAGGAGGTCGTCGGCGACGCCGCGCTGCTCGTACCGCCGGGCGACGCGACCGCGCTCGCGTCCGCGCTGGACGCCCTTCTCGGTGACGCGGCACTCGCCGAGGCGCTGCGCGCGGCCGGCCCGGTCCGGGCCGACGGCGCGACGTGGGCGCGTGCGACCGACCGCCACGTCGACGCGTACCGGATCGCGCTGCGGTCACGCGACGTCGAACGTGCCGGAACGCGCTCGTGAACGCGCTCGTCACGGGGGCGGGCGGGTTCGTCGGCCACCATCTCGTCACGCACCTGCAGGCGTGTGGCGACGACGTCGTCGCGGTCGACCGGCACGGTGAGCGCACCATGGACGTGACGGATCTCGACGACGTCGTCCGCACGTTCCGCACCGTCCGGCCCGACGCCGTCTACCACCTCGCCGCGCTGAGCCACGTCGGCGAGTCGTGGGACGCGCCCACCGCCGCGTTCCGCGTCAACGCCGAAGGCACGCTCAACGTGCTCACCGCCGCGCGCGACACGGGTGTGTCGCGCGTCCTGGTCGTCGGCAGCAGCGAGGAGTACGGCGCGCGCCCGGCCGGCGAGACACCGATCACCGAGACGACCGCGCTGCGGCCCATGACGCCGTACGGCGCGGCGAAGGTCGCGTCCGACTACCTCGCGCTGCAGGCGTTCCTCGGCGACGGGCTGGCGACGGTACGCGTGCGGCCCTTCAACCACACCGGGCCGGGCCAGTCCGACCGGTTCCTCGTGCCGGCCCTGGCCCGCCGGATCGCGCTCGCGGAGCGCGACGGTGCACGCGAGGTCGCGGTCGGGTCGCTCGACCCGGTCCGCGACATCAGCGACGTGCGCGACGTCGTGCGCGCGTACCGGTTGCTCGTCACCGACGGCGAGCCGGGCGACGTGTACAACGTCTGCTCCGGCCGCGCCGTGACCGTCGAGGACATCGCGCGGCGACTGCTCGCGCTCACCACGCGACGGCTGGAGCTGCGCGTCGATCCCGACCTCGTCCGTCCCGTCGACGTGCCGTGGCTCGTCGGCGACCACACGAAGCTGACCACGGCAACGGGGTGGCGACCCGAGATCGACCTCGACCGCACCCTCGCGGACGTCCTGGACGACGCGCGGACGCGCGTCCGTGCGTGACCGCCTACCTGTTCGCGTTACTTGTTCGCGCCGAAGCGGCGGACGAAGTCGTTCACCGTGTAGTACGCGTCGATCGACTCGCCGGCGTCGCCCCAGAAGCCGTCGATCACGTCGTAGCGCATGGTGCCGGCGTCGACGAAGTGGTTGTTGACGTCGGTGATCTCGAGCTCACCGCGCGCCGACCGTTCCAGACGGGGCAGCACATCGAAGACCGACGCGTCGTAGAAGTACACGCCGGTCACCGCGTACGGGCTCGGCGGGTCGTCGGGCTTCTCGACGATGTGCGCGATGTGGCCGTCGTCGCCGAGCCGCGGGACGCCCAGGTTGCGGAGGTGCGCGGGGTCGCCGACCTCGGCGAGGAGCACGCGCGCGCCCGTCCCCTGCTCCCGGAACCGCCCCACCGACGCCCGGATCGAGCGTTCGAAGACGTTGTCGGCGAGGAGCACGACGACCTGGTCGTCGTGGACGAACCGCTCCGCGAGCCCGAGCGCCTCCGCGATCCCGCCGGGGCGCTCCTGATACGCGTACAACAGCCGCTCGAGACCCCACTCGTGGCCGTTGCCGAGCAGGCGCAGGAACTCGCCCGCGTGGGTCCCGCCGGTGACGAGCATGACCTCGGTGATGCCGGCGCGCACGAGCGACTCGATCGCGAACGCGACCATCGGCCGGTCGTAGATGGGGAGCAGGTGCTTGTTCGTGATCCGCGTGAGCGGGTCGAGGCGCGTCCCCTGCCCGCCCGCGAGGATGACGCCCTTCATGGGCCGGGAAGCTTAGAGCCGCTGGGCCGGTTCGCTCGCTGGCGAGCGACCTCCGCTCCTCCGTCGCTCCGGTCGCCGGAGCCGCTCAGGTGATCTGGCGGTCGAGCCAACCCAGGAGCGCAGCGACCGCACGTGGGTCGTGACGCAACCGGTGGCCGGCGGCGTGCACGAGGCGCAGCTCGGACGCGGGCGCGGCCGCATCGGCCAGCGCGCGTGCGTCGCTGACCGGCACGACGTCGTCGGCCGTGCCGTGCAGCACGAGCAGCGGACGCGGCGGGAGGCGACGCGCGATGCGGAGCGGGTCGAGCTCCGTGATCCCGCGCACCCACGCGTTCACGTCGTGCGGGAACGCGGGATTCCGGATGACGCCCATCGCGCGCGCGTGCTCGAGGAAGCGCGCCGGGTCACGCGTCCAGTCGCGCATGTTGACGGGCGCGGCGAGGACCGCGACACCGCGGATGCGCGCGTCGTCCGCGGCCGTCGAGATCGCGAGCGAGCCTCCGAGGTTCGTCCCCGCGATCCACACGCCGGTGACGTCGTCGCGCGCCCACAGCCACTCGGCGGCAGCGCGCTGGTCGGCGCGCCAGCCCGCGATCGAGAAGTCGCCCTCGGACGCACCCGTCCCGCGGAAGTTGAACGTCAGCACGGCCCAGCCCGCTTCGCGCGCGATCCGATCCGCGAGCTCGGGGAACGTCGCGCCGGACGTCGCCGCGCCGCGCGGACCACTCGGGAAGCCGTGACACAGGACGAGTCCGGGGACGCGGCCGCCGGGCGGGCGGGCGAAGTGCGCGCCGAGGCGCAGCCCGCCCGACGTGATCGCGTCGTCCACCCGTCCTCCCGCTCGCGCCGTCTCGACGTCGGTTCTCTATCCTGGACGACCGTGCCGGGCCCGGACCGCATCCCCGCGTTCAAGGAGTGGGGCGTCATCGTGGACGCGCTGCTCGAGGGCGAGCAGATCGTCGACGTGCGCAAGGGCGGGCTGCGCGAGGAGGGTCGCCACTTCGCGCTGCGCTCGACGCGGTGCTGGCTCTACCCGACCGTCGAGCACCAGCGTGCCGACCTGCTCAAGCCCGCGTACCGCCACCGCGTCGAGCTCAACGAGGCGGCCGCACCGCCCGACGACACGATCCGCATCGACGGGTGGGCCGACGTCGTCGGAGTCGCGAAGCTCACCGACCCCGCGCAGCTGACCGAGCTCGGATCGAAGCTCATCTGGTCCGACGACTACGCCGCGTCGCGCCTCAACTGGAAGAAGCGCGACCCGCTGTGGGTGCTCGTCGTGCGCGCGTACCGGCTGCTCGAGCCGCTCACCGTCCCGATGCGCGACGAGTACCGCGGCTGCAGCTCGTGGGTCGACCTCGACGGGCTGCCGGACGACCCCGCTGCGCTGCCGAGCGAGCCGGTGCTGTCCGACACCGCGTTCGAGGCGCGTCGCAAGGGCGTCGTCGACGCGCTGCCGGACGGCTCGCTCACGGAACCGGTCGTCGCGTAGCTACTCGATGCCGAGCTCGGCCCCGAGCGCGGCGAGGCGATGGAGCCGGTAGCCGCGGTTGCGGGCCTCCGCGAGCGTGTCGGGCCCGAAGCAGGTGAACTCCTGCGACGCCATGAGCTCGTCGAGGACGTCGTCCGACGGCGGGTGCTCGAGGTCGTAGACGAGCTGGCTGCGCTTGTCGCCGACGTAGCGGAAGCCTTCGAAGCGATCGAGGTGGGTCACGGCGTCTCCGGAGAATTGTGGAGGGGGCGCTCGCGCGCCCCCTCCACATCGAATGGGCTGAAAGGCATCGCCGTCCGGGACACACGGGTGGGACCAACTCCCGTCCGGGCTCGGCGACGGTGCGGCGGGTGGATTCCGCCAGGCGGTCCAGCCATCGGCACCCCGTGGGGGCGCCCCTACGGCCTAGCGGCCGCGCACCTCCAGGGTCCCACGTTGATCATGCATGTATGGACCACCTCCTTTCCCTGGTGCCCCATTGGTAGCACGCGCGGAGGGGCGGCCGGGAGCCGTTTCGGTCACGCAGGCCGGTCGTCGTCGCCCGGCTCGGTCCCCGACGCGCCGGGCGGTGCCTGCGAGCCGATCGCGCCGATCGCCCGCAGGTAGGTGAGCTGGGTGTCGATCACCGCGTGGACCTGCTCGGGCAGGTACGCCTCCCCGGTCGCGGCCGCCCGGCCGAGGATGTAGTCGACGGTCTCGGACCCGCCGACGACGACCGGCCCCGCCGGCGTGGGCGACGAACCGTTCGCCGACACGCCCTTCCGCTGGAAGAACTCGAGCTGGAAGTCGAGGATGCGGCGGACGTCGTCCTCCGTGAGCGTCGCCGCGACGTCGTCGGGCACGTGGCGGACGACCCACGCGAACGCCTCGTCGGGGTCGAACACGGCGGCGGGCGGGTCGACCGCCATGCGACTCGCCTCGCGCACGACGAACGCAGCCGCGATCGCGAGCACCACGGCCACGACGAGAAACCCGACGAGAACCGCCATTCGATCAGCGGCCGAGACGCGTCAACCGACGTAAGCCGCTGTTGGTGAGGCGCCGCCTCGACGACAACCCAGCCCTCCCCGCTCCGACTCCGTCGGCGGCGCAGAAGACGCAGAAGACATGGATCGTCAGATCCCGATCCGCTGCGCCAACAGCTCCCGGTGGTAGGTGGCGTCGCCGAGGAGGATCTCGGAGCTCTTCGCGCGCTTGAAGTACAGGTGCGCGTCGTGCTCCCAGGTGAAGCCGATGCCGCCGTGGATCTGGATGTTCTCCGCGGCCGCGTGGAAGTAGGCGTCGGAGCAGTACGCCTTGGCGAGGCTCGCGACGACGGGCAGCTCCTCGTTGTCCTCGGCCGCGGCCCACGCCGAGTAGTACGCAGCCGACTTCGCCGACTCGACCTCGAGCAGCATGTCCGCGCACTTGTGCTTGATCGCCTGGAACGAACCGATCGGGCGGCCGAACTGCACGCGCACCTTCGCGTACTCGACCGACATGTCGAGGACCTTCTGCGCGCCACCCACCATCTCGTTGGACAGGCCGACCGCCGCCTGGTCGAGCGTCTTCGACAGCGCGGCCCAACCACCACCGGGCGCGCCGAGCGGCTGCGCCTTCACACCCGAGAACTCGAGCTTCGCCTGCTTGCGCGTCTGGTCCATCGTCGCGAGCGGCGTGCGCGTGAGACCGGCGGCGTCACCGTCCACGGTGAAGAACCCGATGCCGTCCTCACCGCTCGTACCGGCCGCGCGCGCGACCACGACGACGAGGTCCGCGGTGTGGCCGTCGATCACGAACATCTTCGTGCCGTCGAGGACGTACCCGTCGCCGTCCTGACGGGCCTCCATCGTGATGCCGGACGCGTCCCACTTCCCGCTCGGCTCCGTGAACGCGAGCGTCGCGATCGTCTCTCCCGACGCGATCCCGGGCAGCAGCGTGCCCTGCTGCTCGTCGGTCCCGACGTTCATGATGGCGTTCGCCGCGAGCACGACCGTCGAGAAGTACGGCGCGCAGAGCAGCACGCGGCCCATCTCCTCGAGGACGATCGCCAGCTCCACGAACGTGAACCCCTGGCCGCCGTACGCCTCGGGCAGGTGCAGGCTCTGGAGCCCGAGCTCCTGGGCCATTTGCTTCCAGACGCCTTCGTCGTAGCCCTCGGTCGTCTCCATCAGCCTGCGGACCTCGGCCGACGGCGACTTGTCCTCGAGGAACCGCCGGACGGTCTGGCGCAGCTCCTCCTGCTCTTCCGAAAAGGCGAAGTTCACGGTTGCTCCTGTGGGTCGTCACGCCGCGGTCGCGCGCGGCGCAGGGTAGTGGGAGCCGGCGACGCAGCGCCCGCTCCCAGTCAGCGGGGTTCGCGCGGCAGACCGAGCACGCGCTCGCCGAGGATGTTCTTCTGGATCTCGCTCGCGCCCGCGTAGATGGTCTCCGAGCGGCTGAACAGGTAGATGCGCTGCAGCTCGCCGAGCTCGTACGGGTCGCGCGGGTCGCCGGGCAGGATCTGCGAGTCAGGACCGAGCACGTCCATCGCGAGCTCACCCAGCCGGCGGTGCCACGTGCTCCAGTAGAGCTTGCCGATGCTCGCCTCCGGGCCGAGGACGCCGCGACGGACGAGGTTCGTCAGCATCCGCAGCCCGTTGTACTTCATGATCTCGACCCCGACGTACGCGTCCGCGAGCCGCTGACGGATCGACGGGTCGGTCGCCGTCCCGTGCGCGTGCGCCGCATCGATCACGTGGTCGAGCTCGCGCCGGAACCCGAGCTGCTGGGACAGGAACGCGGTGCCGCGCTCGAACCCGAGCGTCGCCATCGCGACCTTCCACCCGTCGTTCGGCTCGCCGACGATGTTGGCGCGGTCGGTGCGCGCGTCGTCGAAGAACACCTCGTTGAACTCCGCGGTGCCCGTCATCTGGCGCAGCGGCCGCACGCTCACGCCCTGCTGGTCCATGGGGACGAGGAGGTACGAGATGCCCTTGTGCGCGGGCGCGTCGGGATCGGTGCGCACGACCGCGAAGCACCACTGGGCGCGGTGCGCGAGCGTCGTCCACACCTTCTGCCCGCTGATCACCCACTGGTCGCCGTCGAGGACGGCCCGCGTCTGCACGTTCGAGAGGTCGGAGCCGGCGTTGGGCTCGGAGTAGCCCTGGCACCACAGCTCCTCGACGGCCTGGATCCGCGGGAGGAAGCGTCGCTTCTGGTCCTCGGTGCCGTACGCGATGAGCGTCGGCGCGAACAGGCCTTCGCCGAAGAAGCTGATGCGCGCGGGCGCGTCGGCCTTCGCGTACTCCTCGTTGAAGATCACCTGCTCGACGATCGACGCGTTGCGTCCGCCGTACTCGCTGGGCCACGCCATGCCGACCCAGCGATCCTTGCCGAGCAGCCGCTCCCACTCGACGCGGACCTCCCACCCCGCCTCGTCGGCCGGACCGCCGCCCCCGCCGATCTCGGCGAACTCGCCCTTCAGGTGCTCGGCCAGCCAGGTCCGCACCTCGTCGCGGAACTCGGCCTCCTGCGGTGAGTCACGGAAGTCCATCGGGTCCCGGACGCTACTAGACCGCCCGGTCAAGTACCGCCCCGCCCGAGCGCGATCGCGACGGTGCACCGGTACGCTCGGCGACATGGCCCGTCCCGCGCACTTCGAGGACGCCGACGTGCGGGTCGACAAGATCGTCGTCGGCCCGTTCGAGAACAACGTGTTCGTGGTGCGCAGCAAGCGGACGGGTGACGCTGTACTCGTCGACGCCGCGAACGAGCACGACCTGTTGCTCGAGGTGAGCCGCGCGACCGGCGTGCGGCGCGTACTCACGACGCACGGCCACTGGGACCACATCCAGGCGGTCACCGCTGTGCGCGACGCCGGGATCGACGTCGGGATCGCGACCGAGGACGCCGCGATGCTGCCGGGCTACGACTTCACGATCCCCGACGACGACGTGATCGAGGTCGGCGACCTCCGGCTGCGCACGATCCACACGCCCGGTCACACGCCCGGCTCGACGTGCTTCGTGCTCGAGGGCAAGCCGCTCGTGTTCAGCGGCGACACGCTGTTCCCGGGCGGCCCGGGCAACACGAGGTTCGAGAACGCGAGCTTCGAGCAGATCATCGAGTCGATCGACCGTCGGCTGTTCACGCTGCCGGCCGACATGCTCGTGCTGCCGGGCCACGGTCTCGACACGACGGTGGGCACGGAGCGTCCGCACCTCGACGAGTGGATCCAACGCGGCTGGTAGCCCCAGCAAGAGGTGCGGACGCGACCATCGGCGAGAGCGTCCGCATCTCGACGAGTGGATCGAGCGCGGCTGGTAGCCGACGCGAACGCGAAGATGCGGCACTGACGTACGCATTCCGTACGTCAGTGCCGCATCTCGCGTCGGGCGTGTGAGCTACCCGAGCCCGTTCTCCTTGAGGAACGCGTTCGCGACGTCGGCCGGGTCCTGCTTCTCGTTCTGCACCTGCAGCGCGAGCTTGTTGTAGGCGTCGGTCGTGAGCTTGGCGTTCACCGCGTCGATGATCGAGTTGAGCTGCGCGCTGTCGACGCTCTTGCGCACCAGCGCGACCGGGTTGTCCGAGGGCTGGAGGCCCTTGTCGTCCTGCAGCAGGACGTAGTTGGGCTTGATCACGCTGCTCCCCGTGAACAGCAGCGCGACCTGGATCGTGCCGTCGTCGAGGGCCGTCTCGGTGACGGGCCCACCGGCGTCGAGCTTCTTCACGTCCTTGAACTGCAGCCCGTAGAGCTGCTGCTCCTTCGTCCCCAGGCACAGCGGGCGGTCGAGGCACTCCGGCGGACCACCGAACACGAGCTGGCTCGCGACCGGCTTGAGGTCGGAGATCGTCTTGAGGTGGTACTTGTCCGCGGTCGTCTTCAACACATAGAAGCCGTTGACGTCCACGGCGGTCGCCGGCGTCGTCGCGACGAGGGTCGTCGGCAGCTTCGCCTTGAGCGCGTCGTACGTCGTCGTCCGGTCGTTCGTCGGCGTGCCGTTGAGGAACGTCAGCAATGTCCCCTGGTACTCGCCGTACAGGTCGATGTCGCCGTTCTGCAACGCCTTGTAGACGATCTCGGTGGCCCCGAGGTTGTCCTTGTACGTGATCTTGTAGCCCTTCGCCGCGAGCGCACCGCCGTAGAGATGGCTGAGCACCTGCGCCGCACCGAAGTTCTTCGAACCGACGGTGAGCGTCTTCGTCGGTGCCGACGTCGCGCCGCTGCCGCTGCTCTTCTTCCCGCTGCTCGAGCTGCCGCACGCGGCCAGCACGACTGCGAGCGCGCTCGCGAAGGCGACCGTCGCGAGCGCGCGACGACCGACCCGAAATCTGGACTTGGTCACGGTGCCTCCCCATGGGCCCGTCGAGTAGAAGGTCAGACGTTACGCGTTCACCGGCGCAGGTTGCTCGCGAACACGTTCGACCGGTCCGACTCCGGCCCGCAGCCCGCGCGACACGACGAGCCGCTGGACCCCGGCGAGCGCGAGCTCGACCACGATGGCGAGCACCGCCACGAGCAGCGCGCCCGCGAACACGCGCACGTTGTCGGACACCGCCATGCCGTCGATGATGTAGCGGCCGAGACCACCCCACCCGACGTACGCGGCGAGCGTCGCGGTCGCGACGACCGCGACCGCGCTCGTGCGCACGCCGGCCATGATCAACGGCATCGCGACCGGGAGCTCGACGCGTCGCAGCACCTGTCCGCCGTTCATCCCCATGCCGCGCGCGGTTTCCCGCAGCTCCGCGTCGACGTTCGCCATCCCGACGTACGTGTTCGTGAGCATCGGTGGGATCGCGAGCAGGACGAGCGCGATGAACGTGGGGATCGAGCCGATACCGATCCCGCGCAGGACGGCGGGCGGGTTCCCGACCCCGAACGCGAGCACCGCGAGGAGCAGGATCGCGAGGCTCGGGAGCGCGCGCCCGACGTTGGACACGTTCACCGCCGCGAAGCCGCCGCGACGCAGGTGCCCGAGCACGAGCCCGATCGGCAGCGCGACGAGCGCGGCGACGACGAGCGACACCGCGGAGATCTCGAGGTGCTGCACGACGAGGTGCGGGATCCCCTCGTTGCCGCGCCAGTGGTCACCGTTGGAGAACCACCGCAGCACGTCCTGCAAGAAGCTCACGACGCGACGACCTTCGCGCGCGCCCACGGCGTCACGAGCCGTTGCACGAGGAGCAGCGCGGCGTCGGTGACGACCGCGAGCGCGATGACGAGGACGCCCGCGACGGTGATCGGCGTGCGGAACTGGCGCTGGAAACCATCGAGCATCAACGCGCCGAGCCCGCCCTGCCCGATGAGCGCCGCGACCGGGACGAGCCCGATGAGCGTGACGGCCGCGATGCGGATGCCCGCGACGATCGCGGGCACGGCCAGTGGGAGCTCCACGAACAGCAGCTGGCGCGTCGACGAGTACCCCATGCCGCGCGCGGCCTCCGTCACCTCGGGTGGAACGGCGTCGAGGCCCGAGACGATGTTGCGGATCAGGATGAGCAACGAGTACGCGGTCAACGGGATCAGCGCCGTGTTGCGCGACAGGCCCGTGTACGGGAGCAGGAACGCGAACGCGGCGAGCGACGGGATCGTGTACAGCACGCCCGTCACCGACAGGATCGGCGCGAGCGTCCGGCGCCGGCGCGACGCGAGCACCGCGAGCGGGAACGCGATCACGAGCCCGTACAGGAGCGCGAGTCCCGCGAGGGCGACGTGCTCGTGCAGGCGCGTCGAGATCTCCGTCGTGTGGTTCGTGACCCAGGACCAGTCGATCCACGCGCTGCCGCTGTAGCCCGCGGCGAGCAGGTTCATGGCACGGGTTCCATCGCTCGCCCGAAACCGCCGGGAATTGCGGGGAAGGGCGATGGTACCGTCGGGCGACCGTCCCACCCCCACGCGTCCCGCTCCGCATCGCGCCGCTCGTGGCGACCGTCGCACGCGGAGTCGCCTGACCGCTCCTCGTCACGCCGCGGGAGGCCCGCGCATGATCCGTCTCGAGTCGGTCAGCAAGCGCTACCCGAACGGACAGCTCGCGGTCCGCGACCTCGACCTCGACGTCCCCGCGGGTGAGACGTGCGTGCTGCTCGGACCGTCAGGGTGCGGCAAGACCACGACGTTGAAGATGATCAACCGGCTCATCGAGCCGACGAGCGGGCGCATCTTCCTCGACGGCGAGGACGTCACGCGCGTCAATCCGGTCGGCCTGCGGCGCCGTATCGGGTACGTGATCCAGCAGGTGGGCCTGTTCCCACACCAGACGATCGAGACGAACGTCGGGACCGTGCCGCGTCTGCTCGGCTGGGACCGCGCGCGCACGCGCCGGCGTGTCGACGAGCTGCTCGAGCTCGTCGGTCTCGATCCGGCCGCGTACCGCAGCCGGTACCCGGCGCAGCTCTCGGGTGGGCAACGCCAGCGCGTCGGCGTCGCTCGCGCGCTCGCCGCCGACCCCCCGGTGCTGCTGATGGACGAGCCGTTCGGTGCGATCGACCCCGTCACGCGCGGCCGTCTGCAGGACGAGTTCCTGCGGCTGCAGGACGAGGTGCGCAAGACCGTCGTGTTCGTCACGCACGACGTCGAGGAAGCGGTGAAGCTCGGGACGCGGATCGCGATCCTCGACGTCGGCGGCATCCTCATGCAGTACGACACGCCGGCCGAGGTCCTCGGTCAGCCCGCGTCGAAGATGGTCGCCGACTTCGTCGGGTCGGACCGCGCCCTGAAGCGACTGCGCGTCACGCCCGTCTCGCTCGACGGGATCGTCCGACCTTCGACGGTGTCCCCGGACGCACCGCTCGAAGCGGCACGCGCGGTCTTGGCTCGTGACGCGACGGACTGGGTGGCCGTCGTCGACGACGACGGCACCTTGCGCGGACAGGTTCTCGAGGACGACGTCGACGGAACCGGCCCGGTGCGCGACCGGATGGAGCGCATCGAAGCGTGGATCTCGGTCGACGACTCGTTGGAGGCCGCCCTGGCCGCGACGCTCCTGACCGAGTCGGGTCGCGTCGCGGTGCTCGACGGCGAGACGTTCCTCGGCGTCCTGACGCCCGACGCCATCCACCGCGCGTTGCGGAGCTCCGTCGGCGCCGAGTCGGTGCCCGCCGAGCTGAAGTCTCTCTGATCCCCGACTGTTCTCTCGACGAAGGAGGAGCGATGGACGCGATCCACGACTGGCTCGCCCCGGTCCGCAACATGACATGGGTGGCCGCGCACTTCGGGCACCGGTAGGCGTGCCGGCCTCCGTCCGCGAGATGACGGCGCACGACGCGCGCGCCGTCGTCGACGCCTGCTTCCACGGCTCGTCCGACGGCCGGGTCGGTGTGGAATGCGAGTGGTTCGTCGTCGCGACCGACGACGTCCGTCGTCTTGTGCCGTCGTCGCACGTGCACGCGACCTGCGAGCACGTGCTCGCGGGACCGGATCCGTGCCGGATCACGTTCGAGCCGGGCGGCCAGCTCGAGCTGAGCACCCAACCCGCGTCCGGGATCGACGCCGCCTGCCGCGCGCTCGCCCGCGACATGGCGAGCATCCGCACCGCGCTCGCACGCGACGGGTACGGGCTCGTCGCCGTCGGGCAGGATCCCGCTCGGCACGGTCGACGCGTCGTCGACGCGCCCCGCTACCGCGCGATGGAGCGGTACTTCGCGTCCGCGTGGCCCAGTGGTCGCACGATGATGTGCTCCACCGCGGCGCTCCAGGTCAACGTCGACGTCGGCCGGCACGGCCGCGTCGTGCCACGGTGGCGGCTCGCCCACGCGCTCGGGCCCGTCCTCGCGGCCGCGTTCGCCAACTCGCCCCTCGCGTGCGGACGGCCGAGCGGGTGGCGCTCGAGCCGGCTCGCGGTGTGGGCCGCGCTCGACCCCACGCGCACCGCGCCGGTCCACGTCTCGGACGATCCTGCGGACGACTGGGCGCGCTACGCGCTCGACGCCCGCGTCATGCTCGTCCGTCACTCGTGCACGCACTACGAACCCGTGCTCGAGCCGTTGACGTTCCGGGCGTGGATGTCGGGGCACGAACGGTTCGGCTACCCGACCGTCGACGACCTGCAGTACCACCTGACGACGCTGTTCCCACCGGTCCGCCCGCGGGGCTGGCTGGAGCTCCGCATGATCGACTCCCTGCCCGACCCTTGGTGGCAGGTCGCGGTCGCGGTCACGGTCGCGCTGCTCGATGACGACGACGCGGCCGAGCGGGCGGCGCGCGTGGTCGAACGGACGACCGGCATGTGGCGCGACGCGGCACGTCACGCGACCGCGCACCCGCTCCTCGCCCGCGCCGCGCGCGACTGCTTCGCGGCCGCGCTCGATGCACTGCCGCGCATGGGGGCAGCGGCGTCGACCGTCGACCTCGTCGCGCGGTACCGCGACCAGTACGTCGCGAGAGGTCGATGTCCCGCCGACGACCGGCTTGCGGAGTGGACGCGCGACGGCACGCTCCTGCCGCTTCCGGAACCCGAATGGGAGACGACATGACGACAGGTGTCGCGCCGGTCACCGGCATCCGCGAACGCGTCGCGTCGGAGCTCGACGCCGCCAGGCGGCGGACGCTCGCGCTGCTCGAACCGGTCTCCGACGGCGACCTCCTGGCCCAGCACTCGCCGCTCATGTCGCCGCTCGTATGGGACCTCGCGCACATCGCGCACTACGAGGAGCTCTGGCTCGTCCGCACGCTGACGGGCGCGCCGCCCACCGACGCGCGCTTCGACGACGTCTACGACGCCTTCCGGCACCCGCGCCGCGAGCGCCCGTCGCTCGACATCCTCGGGCCGGCGGACGCGCGCGCGTTCGCGCGCGATGTCCGCACGCGCGTGCTCGACGTGCTCGCGACCGTGGACCTCGACCGCGACGAGCTCCTCCGCAACGCGTTCGTGTACGGGATGGTGGTGCAGCACGAGCACCAGCACGACGAGACGATGCTCGCGACGCTGCAGCTGCGCGACGCCACGTATCCGTTCGCCGAGCCGGCGCCTCGCTCCGCGGTGCGCGACGTCGACGGCGAGGTGCTGGTCGAGGGCGGCCCGTTCGTGATGGGGACGTCGACGGAGCCGTGGGCGTATGACAACGAGCGCCCCGCGCACGTCGTGGACGTCCCGTCGTTCCTGA
This sequence comes from Acidimicrobiia bacterium, assembly GCA_035651955.1. Classification (NCBI taxonomy): domain Bacteria; kingdom Bacillati; phylum Actinomycetota; class Acidimicrobiia; species Acidimicrobiia bacterium. The sequence continues at coordinate 12,840 of DASRES010000073.1, read as the reverse complement.
TCGACCGCGCGCCGGTGACGAACGCCGCGTACGCCGAGTTCGTCGCGGACCGCGGCTACGACGACCCGCGTTGGTGGACGGCCGCGGGCTGGGCGTGGCGGGTGGAGGCCGACCTGCACGCGCCCCAGTTCTGGCGGCGCGACGGCTCGGGTTGGGCGCGCCGGCGCTTCGGCACGTGGGAGCCGGTCCCGCCGGACGAGCCGGTGCAGCACGTGTGCTGGTACGAGGCCGACGCGTACGCGCGCTGGGCGGGCAAGCGGCTCCCGACCGAGCCGGAGTGGGAGAAGGCCGCGTCGTGGGATCCCGGCGCCGGCCGCGCCCGCAGCTACCCGTGGGGCGACGGCGCGCCAACGCCGGCTCGGGCGAACCTCGGTCAGGCGCGGCTCGGTCCCGAGCCGGTCGGGTCCCGTGCCGACGGCGCGAGCGCGTACGGCTGCGAGCAGATGATCGGCGACGTGTGGGAGTGGACCTCGACCGACTTCGGCCCGCACCCGGGGTTCGTGTCGTTCCCGTACCGCGAGTACTCGGAGGTGTTCTTCGGCTCGGAGTACAAGGTGCTGCGGGGCGGGTCGTGGGCGACGCACGTCCCGGCCGTGCGCACGACGTTCCGGAACTGGGACTACCCCATCCGGCGTCAGATCTTCGCCGGCTTTCGCTGCGCTCGTGACATGGACATCGCCTGATGTGCCGCCACCTCGCGTACCTCGGTGCGCCGATCGCGATCGACACGCTCCTCTTTGACGCGCCGCACGCGCTCGTCGAGCAGGCCGAGGCCCCCCGGTTGCAGACCGCGACACCGGACAATCCCGACGGGTGGGGCGTCGCGTGGTACGTCGAGCGCGAGCCCGGCGCGCGGCGCTACCGCACGACGACGCGCATGTGGGACGACACGGGGTACCGCGCGATGCATGGAGGTGCGACATCCGTTGCCGTGCTCGCGGCGGCGCGTGCCGCGTCCCCCGGTCTCGTGCTCGACGTCACCGGCAACGCGCCGTTCGTCGACGGGCGGTGGACGTTCTCGCTGAACGGCACCGTCCCCGGCTTCCGGGACGGCGTGGGCGACGAGCTGCGCGCACGGGTGAGCGCGCGCCGCGCCTCGGCCCTCGAAGGAGACACCGACTCCGAGGTGCTCTTCGCGCTCGTGCTCGACCGCGTCGACGAGGGTGCGTCGCCGCGCGACGCGGTCGCCGACGTCGCGCGCACGACGTACGCGCGCGCGGGCGGCCGCATCAACCTCCTCCTCACCGACGGCTGCACGGTCGCCGGGACCGCGATCGGCAACTCGTTGTTCGTCCATCACGACGATGGCGCACTACTGGTGGCGTCGGAGCCGCTCGACGACCGGCCCGGCTGGAAGCGCGTACCCGACGGCAGCGCCGTGCACGGGTCGGCCTGCGGCTACGAGGTCGAGCCGGTGGTCGTCCGATGATCCGCGTCGACGTCCACCTCGACGAATCCGACCTGCGCGCGGCGTTGCGCGGCGACGTCGCCACCGGGCTGCGCGGGTCGCCGAAGGACCTGCCCCCGAAGTGGTTCTACGACGACCGGGGCTCGGAGCTCTTCGACGAGATCACTCGCCTGCCCGAGTACTACCCGACGCGGGCGGAGCGCTCGATCCTCGTCGCGCGCGCGGGCGAGATCGCGGACGTCGCGGGGGTCGACACGCTCGTGGAGCTCGGCTCGGGCACGTCCGAGAAGACGCGCCTGCTGCTCGACGCGCTCGCGTCGCGCGGTCGCCTGGCGCGCTTCGTCCCGTTCGACGTGAGCGAGACGACGCTGCGGAACGCGGCCGCGGCGATCGAGAAGGAGTACGCGCCCGTCGACGTCCACGCGGTCGTCGGCGACTTCGAGCACCACATGCGCGAGCTCCCGCGGGGGGGCCGCCGTCTCGTCGCCTTCCTGGGCGGCACGATCGGGAACCTCGAGCCGACGAAGCGCGCCGCCTTCCTCGCCGACGTCGCCGCCGACCTCGAGCCGGCCGACTCGTTCCTGCTCGGCACCGACCTCGTGAAGGACGTCGCGCGCCTCGAGGCCGCGTACGACGATTCCGCCGGCGTCACGGCGGCGTTCAACCGCAACGTCCTGCGCGTCGTCAACCGCGCACTCGGTGCCGACTTCGTACCCGAGCGGTTCGAGCACGTCGCGCGCTTCGAGACCGGTCCGGAGTGGATCGAGATGCGACTCCGGTCGACGGTCGACCAGGAGGTCCACGTCCCCGACCTCGAGCTCACCGCGACGTTCGCGGCGGGTGAGGAGATGCGCACCGAGATCAGCGCGAAGTTCCGCAAGGAACGGGTCGAGCAGGAGCTCGCCGCGGCCGGACTGCAGTTGCGACGCTGGTGGACGGACGCGGCGGGTGACTTCGCGCTCTCGCTGTCGTCGCTCGCGTGACGAGCTACGGCTCGAGCGTCGGGCGGCGGGGCTCGCTCACGATCCGCAGCCCGTCGGGGACCTGGAGGACGTCGAGCCGGTCGCCCTCCGTCTCGATGCACAGCTCGCCCCCCATCAGCGGCACGTCGTCGAGGCGCAGCGGACCGATCCAGTCGGGGACGGCGGGGGCGAGATGGAGCTCCGCGTTGCGGATGTCAGGCTCGAAGCGCAGCATCGCGCGCAGGAACAGCAACGGGCTCGCCGCGGCCCACGCCTGCGGCGAGCATGACGTCGGGTACGCCACCGGGAACGCGACCTCGTCGCGGTCGAGTCCCGCGAACAGCTCGGGCATCCGGTTCCCGAAGTGCGAGCCCGCCGCGATCTGTCCCTCCATCACACGGTGGAACTCGTCGACGAACCCGTAGCGCATCAGGCCCGCGGCGCAGACCGCGTTGTCGTGCGGCCACACGCTGCCGACGTGGTAGCTGATCGGGTTGTAGCCCGTCATCGTCGACGCGAGCGTGCGGATCCCCCAACCGGAGAAGCACGCGTCCGAGAGAAGCTGCTTCGCGACGAGCGGTGCCTTCTCCTCGTCGACGATGCCCGTCCACAGACAGTGACCCATGTTCGACGCGAGCGCGTCGATCGGCCGCTTGTCGCGGTCGAGGCCCATCGCGTACCAGCCGCGGTCGTCGATCCAGAAGTCACGGTTGAAGGACCGCTTCAGCGCGGCCGCGCGGTCACGCAACGACGTCGCGAGCGCCGCGTCACCGTGCTCCGTCGCGATGTGCGAGCGCGCGACGAGCGCGGCGTACACGTACCCCTGGACCTCGCAGAGCGCGATGGGGGCCTCGGCGAGCGTGCCGTCCGCGAAGCGGACCCCGTCCCACGAGTCCTTCCACCCCTGGTTGGCCAGGCCGTGGTCGCTCGTGCGCTGGTACTCGACGTACCCGTCGCCGTCGCGGTCGCCGAAGCGTGTGACCCACTCGAGCGCGCGATCCGCCGCGGGGATCAGCGCGTCGACCTCGGCGCGCTTGTTGCCCCACCGTTCGAGCTCTCCGACGAGCATGACGAACAGGGGCGTGGCGTCCGCCGTCCCGTAGTAGACGCGCCCACCGCCGAGCGAGAGCTCCGCGCTCTCGCCGAAGCGCATCTCGTGGAGGATCCGACCGGGCTCCTCCTCCGTGATCGGGTTCACCTCGGTGCCCTGGAAGCGGGCGAGCGTCTGCAACGTGCCGAGCGCGAGGTCGGAGTCGGCGAGCATCGCCATCCACGACGTGAGGAGCGAGTCGCGCCCGAACAGCGTCATGAACCACGGCGCGCCGGCCGCGACGACGGCGCGATCCGGGAACTCCGGGTCGAAGATGCGCAGCGCGGCGAGGTCCTCGGTGGAGCGGGCGAGGAGCGCGCGGAAGTCGTCGTGCGCCGTCGTGAGGACGGGCAGCCGTCGCCGCCACGCCTCGAGCCGCTCCACCGGTGTCGAGCGCTCGACGGGCCGTCCGCAGAGGTAGCGCGGCGTGATCTCGTGCTCGTCGATGACCGGCGTCACCTGCACGCAGACGCTCCACTTGGCACGCGGCGGCACGATCACCTCGTACACGGCGAGGTCCTCGCTCACCTGGGCCGGGTGCGAGAGCTCGACGCGCGTCCCGCGCGTGAAGCGCCCGCGACGGTACGAGTACTCGAGCGACCGTTCGGTGGTGCGGACGTGCGAATCGCCGACCTTCTCGACGCGTCCCTCCTTCACCTCGAACAGGTCGGCGAAGTCGCATCCCAACGCGAGCTCGAGCGAGCAGAACGCGGGCTCCTCGCCGAAGTTCTGCACGACGACGTCCTCGCGCATGCCGCGGCCCACGTAGCGGCGCCGGAACACCATGAGCGTCGAGTCGGCGCGGCCGGGCCGGGGATGGTCGCGCAGCACGAACGTCCCGCTGAACGGGTCGCCCGTCGTGGCCGACAACGGCTCGGGCGGTGCGCCGTTCACCCGCAGGCGCAGCTCGGAGAGGAAGCGCGTGTCGCGGAAGAACAGCCCGTGCGCGAGCCCGGGCACGATGTCGCCGCTGTGCGCGGAGATGCAGAACGCGGAGCCCTCGACGAGCGTGAGCGCCGCACCATCGCCCCCCAACGACGCGCTGACGCTGCTGGTCCACGGCGTCGGCACGGTTCCTCACGCTACCCCGGGACGCGACGCCGTTCCCGGGGTCGGTGGGTACCGTGGACGCGTGCGCATCGCGCAGATCGCACCGGTCTGGTTCACCGTCCCGCCGCGCGGATACGGGGGCATCGAGCTCGTCGTCTCGCTCCTCGCCGACGGGCTCGCCGACCGCGGGCACGACGTCACGCTCTTCGCCTCGGGCGGCTCGCAGACGAAGGCCGAGCTCGTGTCCGCGATGGAGGAGCCCCCGGACGCCGCGCTTCTCGGGAACGTGTGGTTCGACGCATACCACGCGCTCTCGTCGTATCTGCACACAGCCGAGTTCGACGTCGTGCACGACCATTCCGGGATCATCGGCCCGGCGCTCGGCGCGCTCCTCGGCGGCACGCCACCCGTCGTGCACACCCTGCACGGCCCGTGGAGCGAGCCGTCGCGGCGCTACTACGCGTTGCTCCACGAGCGCGTGCACCTCGTCGCCATCAGCGCGGCGCAGCGGGCCGACAACCCGTCGATCCGGTACGCGGGCACGGTGCACAACGGGATCGATCTCGACGAGTACCCGTTGCTCGACGAGAAGGACGACTTCCTCGTCTACATCGGGCGCGCCAACCCCGAGAAGGGGCCGACCGTCGCGATCGAGGTCGCCCGGCGCGCCGCCCTGCCCCTCGCGATGATCGTGAAGCGCAACGAGCCGTTCGAGCGCGCGTACTGGGACGAGATGGTCGCGCCCGCGCTGAACGACGAGGTCGAGGTGTACGAGCACCTCAGCCACGAGGCGAAGACCGACCTGCTGTCGCGTGCCCGGGCGATGGTCTTCCCCATCCAGTGGCCCGAGCCGTTCGGGCTCGTGATGGTGGAGGCCATGGCGTGCGGCACGCCCGTGGTCGCGTGCCCGGCCGGCGCGGCCGTCGAGCTGGTCGAGGAGGGCGTGACGGGGTTCCTCCGCGACTCGATCGACGACCTCGCCGCCGCGGTCGGCCGGGTCCGGGAATGCTCACCCGTGGCGTGCCGCGAGCGGGTGGCCCGTCACTTCTCGGCCGCGGCGATGGTGGAGGGCTACGAGGAGATCTACCGCCGGATCGTCGGGGGCTGACCCAGGTTTCCACTACGCCCGTAGTGTTATTACACTTTTCGGCATGGCCCCCGACCCGCCGCTGCTCGCGGTCGACGACCTCCACGTCGCCGTCGGCGACGACGAGATCCTCCGCGGCGTCACGCTGACCGTCGGCGAGCGCGAGGTCCACGCGCTGATGGGCCCGAACGGGTCGGGCAAGTCGACCCTCGCCAACGCCCTGCTCGGCAACCCCGCGTACGCCGTCACGGGCGGGTCGATCCGGTTCAAGGGCGAGGACGTGACGGGCCTGACGACCGACGAGCGCGCCGCGCGCGGGATGTTCCTCGGCTTCCAGCACCCCGAGGAGATCGCCGGCGTCAGCGTGCTGAACTTCCTGCGCCAGGCGCTCGCCGTGCGCAAGGGGATCCCCGACCTGTCGGTGCTCGAGGTCCGCATGGCCGTCATCGAGTGGACCAAGCGACTCGGCATGGACGACCGCTTCACCGAGCGGTACCTGAACGAGGGCTTCTCGGGCGGCGAGAAGAAGCGCAACGAGGTCCTCCAGATGGCGCTCATGGAGCCGGACCTCGCCGTGCTCGACGAGACCGACTCCGGTCTCGACATCGACGCCCTCCGGGTCGTCGCGGACGGCATCCGGGAGGTGCGCGCGTCGCGGCCCGCGCTGGGCATCCTCCTGATCACGCACTACCAGCGGATCCTGCGGCTCCTCACGCCCGACGTCGTGCACGTCCTGCTCGACGGGCGCCTCGTCGCGTCCGGCGGTCCCGAGCTCGCCGCGCGCCTCGAGACCGAGGGGTTCGACGCGTTCCGCACGCTCGAGTCCACACGGGGCTGACCATGATCGACGTCGCGCGCGTCAAGGGCGATTTCCCGATCCTCGAACGCGAGGTGCACGGCAAGCGCCTCGTGTACCTCGACTCGGCGTCGTCGTCGCAGAAGCCCGTCCACGTGCTCGACGCGATGGACGACTGCTATCGCAACCACTACGCCAACGTGCACCGCGGCGTCTACACGATCGCCGAGGAGGCGACGGCCGCGTTCGAAGCCGCGCGTGCCCGTCTCGCACGATTCCTCGGCGCGCGCGATGCGCACGAGATCGTGTTCGTGCGCAACGCGACCGAGGCCATCAACCTCGTCGCGTACACGTGGGCACGCGCGAACCTCCGGGCCGGCGATCCGATCGTGCTCACCGAGATGGAGCACCACGCGAACGTCGTGCCGTGGCACATCCTCGCCGCCGAGCGCGGCGTCGAGCTGCGGTGGATCCGGCTGACGCCCGACTTCCGCCTCGACCTGTCGAACCTCGACGCGCTGCTCGACGGCGCGAAGCTGCTCGCGGTCTCGGCCATGTCGAACGTCCTCGGAACGATGAACGACGTCCGACCACTCGCCGACGCCGCCCACGCCGCGGGCGCGCACATGCTCGTGGACGCGTGCCAGTCGGTCCCGCACGTCGCGTGCGACGTGCAGGCGTGGGACGCGGACTTCGTCGCGCTGTCCGCCCACAAGATGCTCGGCCCGACGGGGATCGGTGCGCTGTGGGCGCGCGCCGAGTTGCTCGACGCGATGCCGCCGTTCCTCGGGGGCGGCGAGATGATCCGCGACGTCCGCCTCGACGGGTTCACGCCGAACGACGTGCCGTGGAAGTTCGAGGCCGGCACGCCCGCGATCGCCGAGGCCGTCGGCTGGCACGCGGCGATCGAGTACCTCGACGCGCTCGGCATGGACACCGTCCGCGAGCACGAGAAGGCGCTGACGGGCTACACGCTGGCTGCGCTCGACGACCGGTTCGAGGGCCGTCTCCACGTGTACGGGCCTCGTGACGTCGACGTGCGGGGAGGGGCGATCTCGTTCCTGTTCGACGGGATCCACGCGCACGACATCTCGCAGGTCCTCGACGAGGACGCGGTGTGCGTGCGAGCCGGGCACCACTGCGCGAAGCCGCTGATGCGCTGCCTCGGCGTCCCGGCCACGACACGCGCGTCGTTCTACGTGTACAACGACGAGGCCGACGCCGACGCGCTCGTGGACGCGCTCGCGCGCGCCGAGAAGTTCTTCGCCCTCTAGGAGCCTCCCGCATGCCCGGTCTCGAAGAGCTGTACCGCGAGATCATCCTGGACCACTACCGGTCGCCGCGGAACCGTGGCGAGCTCGCGGTGCCACCCGCGCACAAGGTCGAGGGGTTCAACCCGCTGTGCGGCGACGAAGTCGTCCTCTACCTCGACGTCGACGACGCGACGGGCGAGGTGCGCGATCTGAAGATCGCGGGCCAGGGTTGCTCGATCAGCCAGGCGTCGACATCGATGATGAGCGCGGCGGTGAAGGGCAAGTCGGTCGACGAGGCGCGCCGGCTGATCCGCGCGTTCAAGGCGTTGATGTCGATCCACGAGTCGAAGCTCGAAGGTGACGGCGCGTCGAGCGAGGAGGACGACGCGGGCGACGCCGTCGAGGGCGTGCGGCTCGGCGACCTCGAGGCACTGCAAGGTGTCGTGAAGTTCCCCGTGCGCATCAAGTGCGCGACGCTCGCGTGGAACACGCTGCAACAAGGTCTCGACGAGCTCACGACCCCATCCGGACGGTGACGCGCGTCATCGGTTCGTGACGCGATTGACACGAACCTGCTGCGGGGAGGACCCGCGCGGCGGGTACGGTGGTGGCGCGACCGAGATCAGGCGCGACGAGATCAGGCGCGACGAGATCAGGGAGGAGCTCGATGGACCAGCAGACCCGGCTCACGACGATGGTCGACGAGGCCCTCGAGCGGTTCGCCACGCGTGACCTGGTCTCGGCGTCCGAGGTGACCGACTTCCTCCTCGACCTGCGGATCGCGCTGCTCGAGCCGGCCGACCCGCTCGAGGAGCTGCTCGCTCGCGAGTCGGAGCCCGCGCACCCGTGAGCGGCCCATCGGGGTGCCCGAGGACGAACCGACCCCGTCGCTAGACTTTCCCGGTCGCCGTCGGCGTGCCCACCCCCCGGGCGCGCCCTTCCCGGCATGAGGGTGGGTTCGCGGTGAGAAACATCTTCCGGCCACGCGTGCTCATCGCGGTCGGGTCGGCCCTCGGTCTGCTCGCCGCCGTCGCGGTCGCCGGCGCGCTGCTGCGCAGCCAGCCCCGCTCGAGCGCGTCGAGCGCGCCGGAACGGACCTCGCACGACGCCGCGGCGGCCACCACGACGTCGACGTTGCCGGCGACGACGACGACCACGACGCCCGCGCTCGTCCAACCGCCGCCCGCGACGCTCCCGCCGCTGCCCTCCGGCGGGCTCGGCCAGGGATCGTCAGGCCCGGTCGTCGCCGCGTACCAGCAGCGGCTGACCGACGTGCACTTCGACCCCGGCCCGGTCGACGGCCACTACGGCCAGGACATGGCGTACGCGGTGGACGCCCTCCAGAAGCTGTTCGGCCTGCCGGTCAACGGCCGCATCGGGCTCGCGGAAGCGATCGCGCTCACCAACTTCCGCTACCCGGAGCCGCTCGTGCCGAACGGCGAACCGAACCGGACCGAGATCGACGTGTCGAAGCAGGTGCTCACCCTGTACGCCGGCGGGCAGGTGCGCCTGATCACGACCATGTCGAGCGGGAGTGGTGAGCACTACTGCTACACGGACAAGTACCGCCCGGTGCGCGTGTGCGAGAACGCGTACACGCCGTCGGGCCGCTACACGTACACGCGGTTCGTCAGCGGGTGGGACACGTCACCGCTCGGGCACCTGTACAACCCCTTCTACTTCAACGGCGGCATCGCGGTGCACGGGTACCCGTCGGTGCCCAACTCGCCCGCGTCGCACGGGTGCGTCCGCATCCCGATGGACATCGCGAACTACTTCCACACGCTCGTGAACAAGGGCGACCCCGTGTACGTGCTCGGCGGGAGCGACGGCCCGGGGAACGTGACGTACACGCCGATCCCGACGGCACCGCCGACCACCGCGCCGCCCGCGACACCGCCGCCTCCCGCGCCACCTGCCGCGCTACCGGCCCCGCCGCCGCCGAGCGCCGCGCCGAAGGGCGCTCCCCCGACCGCGACACCCACGCCGAAGCCCTGACCCACCCCCGCGATCGGTTCTGTGAAGCGTCATCCACCACAGGTGTGTCTGACGCTTCCCAGAACGACGAGGGTCAGAAGCCGAGCGGGTCGGCGAAGGGATCCTCGGGCTGCTCGACGGCCGGGACCGCGAGCTGCTCGACACCGAGCTGCTCGGCCAGGCCCTCGTAGCCCGTCGCCTCGAGCGTCTCGGCGAGCTCGGGCCCGCCGCTCGCCACGACGCGACCGCCCATCAGCACGTGCACGCGGTCGGGACGGAGCTCGGTGAGCAGGCGGGCGTAGTGCGTGATCGCGAGGACACCGAGACCGTTCTCGGTCGTCATCGCCTCGATGCGGCGGGCGACGTCGCGCAACGCGTCGACGTCGAGCCCGGAGTCGATCTCGTCGAGGATCGCGAACGCGGGACGCAACACCGCGAGCTGCAACGTCTCCGCGCGCTTCTTCTCGCCGCCCGAGAACTCGACGTTGACGCCACGCGCGAGGAACTCGTCCGCGACCGAGAGCCGGTCGGCCTCCGTGGCGAGCCGCGACGCGAGATCGTCGACGGGCTCGCCGCGGGCGCGCAGCGCGGCGTCCAGAACGTCGAGGACGCGCACGCCGTCGACCTCGACCGGGTACTGCATCGCGAGGAACAGCCCCTTCGACGCGCGCTCCCACGTCGGCAGGCCGAGCAGCTCCTCAGCGTCGAGGGTCACCGAGCCGGCCGTCGCGGTGTAGTCGCCGCGGCCCATGATCGTGTGGGACAGCGTCGACTTGCCGGAGCCGTTCGGGCCCATCAGCGCGTGGACCTCGCCCGAACGCACCTCGAGGTCCACGCCGCGCAGGATCTCGTGCCCGTCGACCGAGGCGTGCAGCCCGCGGACGGTGAGCTCGCTCACGGCAGGCTCACGATCACGTCGTCGCCCTCGACGCGCACGTCGTACACCGGGACGGGCTCGGTCGCGGGGAGCGTCATCGCCTCACCGGTCTTGAGCGAGAACATCGAGCCGTGCTTCGGGCACTCGATCTCGCACTCCTCCTCCCACACGAACCCCTCGGAGAGCGAGTAGTCCTCGTGCGAGCACTCGTCGCCGATGACGTAGAAGTCGTCACCGATCCGCACGACCGACAGGCGATGCCCTTCCACGTCGAAGCGCCGCGCCGCACCGGGATCGACGTCGCCGACCGAGCACACGCGGACCTCAGACACCGGTCGTCAACCTCCCGACCTTCTCGTCGACCGCGCCGCGCAACGGCTCGACCAGAGCCGGGACGGCGAGCCGGTCGAACACGTCGTCGAAGAACCCGAGGACGATGAGCCGCTGCGCGTCGGCCGGCGGCACGCCGCGCGTCTCGAGGTAGTAGAGCTGGTCCTCGTCGATGGGGCCGACGGCGGAGGCGTGCGAGCAGCGCACGTCGTCGGCCTCGATCTCCAGGTTCGGGATCGACTCCGCGCCCGCGCCCTCGGTGAGGACCAGGTTGCGGTTCGTCTGGAACGCGTCCGAGCGCTGCGCGTGCCGGCGTATCCGGACGAGCCCGGAGTACACCGAGTGCGCACGGTCCTCGACCGCGCCCTTGAACAGCAGGTTGCTGCGCGTGTGCGGCGCGGCGTGGTCCTGCAACGTACGGAAGTCGAGCGTCTGGTCCCCGTCGCCGAAGTAGACGGCGAGCACGTCGCTGTCCGCGCCGTCACCGGCGAGCAGCGCCTCGCTGCGCACGCGCGCGTAGTCGCCGCCGAGCGCGATCGCGGAAGAGCGCAACGTCGCGTCGCGGCCGACGTGCGCACGCTGCAGCGCGATCTGCCACGTCGACGCCCCGTGTTGCTGCACGGACAGGAAGCGCAGGTGCGCGGCCTGACCGACCACGAGCTCGACAACCGGTACGACGAGTCGGTCCTCGCCGTCGCTCGACGACCGCTCGAGCACCGTCGCCTCGGCGCCCTCGTCGAGCACGACCAACGTGTGCGGGAACACCGCGCGCCCGTCGCCGAACGACGCGTGGTCGACGACGATCGGGTCCTCGACCACGACACCTGCGGGCACGTGGACGAAGGCGCCACCCGTCAGGAACGCGTCGTGGAGGGCCGTGAACGCGTCGGGTGACTCGTTCGCGCACGTGCCGAGCAGCTCGCGGGCGGTCGCGTCGTCGACCGCGTCGAGCGTGCCGACGACGACGCCCTTCGACGTGATCGCCGGGTCGAGCCCGCCCCACTGGGGCGGTGGCGTCACGTCGGGTCGGTAGCGCGACGGGTCGAAGCGGTCGATCGGGCTGTACCGCCAGATCTCCTCGCTCGCGCTCGGCCACGCCAGCTCCGCGAGGCGCGAGGCGGCTTCGGCGCGGCGCGCTGCGAGCCAGTCCGGACCGGGAAGGCTGCGCGCGACGTCGAGGTCGAACCCGTCGGCCATGCTCAGCCGACGGCACCTTCCATGTTGAGCTCGATCAGACGCGAGAGCTCGACCGCGTACTCCATCGGCAACGTCTTCGTGATCGGCTCGATGAAGCCGTTCACGATCATCGCGGTCGCCTGCTGCTCCGAGAGGCCCCGGCTCATCAGGTAGAAGATCTGGTCGTCGCCGACCTTCGAGACGGTCGCCTCGTGCCCGATGCGGGCGTCCTTCTCGTCGATCTGCATGTACGGGTAGGTGTCGGAGCGGCTCTCGTCGTCGAGGATGAGCGCGTCGCATCGCACATGGCTCTTCACCTTGTGCGCACCCTCGTCGACCTTGACGAGCCCGCGGTACGTGGTGCGCCCACCGTCCTTCGAGATCGACTTCGAGTCGATGATCGACGTCGTCTCGGGCGCGGCGTGCGTCATCTTCGCCCCCGCGTCCTGGTGCTGGCCCGGGCCCGCGTACGCGACGGACAGCACCTCGCCGTGCGCCTTCGGGCCGGTCATCACGACGGCCGGGTACTTCATCGTGAGCTTCGATCCGAGGTTGCCGTCGATCCACTCGACGGTCGCCTCACGCTCGGCACGGGCGCGCTTCGTCACGAGGTTGTAGACGTTCGGCGACCAGTTCTGGATCGTCGTGTAGCGAATGCGCGCGCCAGGCTTGGCGATCAGCTCGACCACCGCGGAGTGCAGCGAGTCGCTCGTGTAGATGGGCGCGGAGCACCCCTCGATGTAGTGCACCGAAGCGCCCTCGTCGGCGATGATGAGCGTCCGCTCGAACTGGCCCGCGTTCTCGGCGTTGATCCGGAAGTACGCCTGCAGCGGC
>DASRES010000072.1 GCA_035651955.1 Acidimicrobiia bacterium | reverse complement strand
GCCGCCGACGTTGTCGGGCCGTTGTGATCCACGTGATGCACCCCACCGTTCTCACGTGCCACACTGAGACGGATCCGCGTGATGGTGTCCAGCAGCGGGCGTCGTCCAGTCCCGACCGGAGGTGTCGGATGGAAGCGTTCGCAAACGACTGGCGAGGACCTCACGACACGACCGTCCCCGTCCACGGCGACATCGATCTCGGCACGGTCGACGCGCTCGACGATGCGTTCGGGCGCGCGATCGCCCACCACCCGGCCGTCGTTCGCGTCGACCTGTCAGACGTCGACTTCGCCGACTCGACCGCGCTGAACGCGTTCGTCAGGTGGCACCGCGAAGGACAGCGCTGCGGCTTCCACGTCGTGTTCGTGTCACCGAGCACCCCCGTCGAGCGCCTCCTCGTCCTGACCGGGCTCGACGAGCTCCTGACCGTCGAACGCTGACGCGCGGCGGGTTGCGTTGGGACACGAGGAGAGTCGACCGGTGCAATCCGTGGAGCGCGAGCTGCCGGAGGCGTTCGACCGGATCGCGCGCGTTCTGCTCGCCGAGCGGACGGTCGGCGGGGCACTCGACCGCATCTGCCGGCTCGCGCTGCACACCGTCGACGGCTGCGACCACGCGGGATCGTCGCTCGTCGCGCGCGGCCGGATCAGCACTCCGGCCGGCACGGACGCCGTCGCACACCGGCTCGACAAGGTGCAAGAGCGCGCACGCCGAGGACCGTGTCTCGAGGCGATCAGCGAGCAGCGGATCATCGAGAGCGCGGACCTCGGTCAGGAGTCGCGGTGGCCCGAGTTCACCGGGGAGGCTCTGCGGTTGGGCGTGCACAGCTCGCTGTCGTTCCAGCTCCCCGGCGGCGACGACGAGCACAGCGCGCTGAACCTGTACTCCACGAAGCCGTTCGGGTTCACGGAGCATTCGCGCATCGTCGGCGGGGTCTTCGCCGCACACGCGGGCGTCGCGATCGCAGCCGCGAAGCAGCACGAGCGCTCGTTCAACCTCGAGCAGGCGCTCGCGACACGCGACGTCATCGGCCAGGCCAAGGGCATCATCATGGCCCGCACCGGCGTCGACGCCGACGAGGCGTTCGGCCTGCTGACGCACGCGTCGCAACGACTCAACCGTCGCCTCCGCGACGTCGCCGACGACATCGCGCACGGCCGCGAACCGACCTCGATGTGAGTCGCTCGTAAGCAGTCGCGCGCCATGTGGACTCCGACGACGCGCGAGGTCAGGGCGCGCCTGTCGGGACGGTCGTGGACGTCGTGCTCGTGGACGTCGTCGGCGGCGGCGCCGTAGTCGTCGTGGTCGGCGGCGCGGTCGTCGTTGTCGTGGTCAGCGCAGTGGTCGTCGTGGTCGGTGGCGCGGTCGTCGTCGTGGTGCTCGGCGGCGCGGAGGCCGGCGTCGTCGTGATCACAGCCGGCCGCCCGGACGCGACGGTCGTCACCGACGTGCGTTGTGTCCGCAGGATCGTGTGACGCGCCGCGATCGCAGCGAGGAACGGCAGCGCCGCATCCGGGTTCGGCGGGGACGCGTCGGCCGCGAAGGACGCGGGCGCCGGCACCGCCTGCGCGAGCGGGCGCGACGTCGGCGGCGTCGACGGCGCAGTCGTCGTCGACGGTTCGCGCGCGACGCGCTCGCCCGAGACCTGGACGCCACCGTGATCACCCGCGCGCCACGTCAGCACGGCACCCAGCGCGACCAACGCGAAGATCGCGGCGAGTGCCGATCCGAGGAAGATCCGGTCACCCGTCGCGAGACGAGCGCGCCGTGATCGCCGGCGCGAGCGTCGTGTGCTCACGCTGTCGCTCCCGCGCGTGTACGCGAACGCTGGCGACCCGAATCGGTCGCGTCGTGCATGCCTCGTCCCGCCCGTGCTCAGCTCGTCCCCGCCCCCGGGGCACCCGACCCATACCCTGACGGCGACGCCGCCAATCGTCAGTCATATCCGGACGCTTCGAGGCGCGGCTCGCGAGTGGCACGTCAGCGAGGCTGTCGTCTCCTGAGCTAGATGTCGTAGTAGAGGTAGAACTCCCACGGGTGCGGGCGGAGCTGCACCTGGTCGATCTCGTTCACCCGCTTGTACGTGATCCACGTGTCGATCACGTCCGGCGTGAACACGCCTCCCGCGAGCAGGAACTCGTGGTCGGCCTCGAGCGCGGCGAGGCTCTCGTTCAGCGACCCCGGAACCTGCGGTACCTTCGCGAGCTCCTCGGGCGCGAGGTCGTACAGGTCGCGGTCGACGGGTGTCGGCGGCTCGATGCGGTTCGCGATCCCGTCGAGCCCGGCCATCAGCATCGCGGAGAACGCGAGGTACGGGTTGCACGACGGGTCGGGGCAGCGGAATTCGAGTCGCTTCGCCTTCGGGCTCTTCGAGTAGAGCGGGATGCGGACCGACGCGGACCGGTTCCGCTGCGAGTACACGAGGTTGACTGGCGCCTCGTAACCAGGCACCAACCGCTTGTAGGAGTTCGTCGTCGGGTTCGAGAACGCGAGCACCGACGACGCGTGACGCAGCAGCCCGCCGATGTACCAGCGCGCCATGTCGGACAGGCCCGCGTAGCCCTTCTCGTCGAAGAACAGCGGCTCACCGCCCTTCCACAACGACTGGTGCACGTGCATGCCCGAGCCGTTGTCCATGAAGATCGGCTTCGGCATGAACGTCACCGAGTAGCCGGCCTGACGCGCCACGTTCTTCACCACGTACTTGTAGAGCATCAGCTTGTCGGCCATGACGCCGAGCGTGTCGAAGCGCATGTCGATCTCGGCCTGACCGGCGGTGCCGACCTCGTGGTGCTGCACCTCGATCGCGATGCCGACCTGCTCGAGGACGCGGACCATCTCGGAACGCAGGTCCTGGAACTGGTCCATGGGCGGGACCGGGAAGTAGCCCTCCTTGTAACGGGGCTTGTACGCGAGGTTGGGCGAACCGTCGAGCTCGCGCTCACGACCCGAGTTCCACACGCCCTCGACCGAGTCGACGAAGTAGTAGCCCGAGTACTGGTTCTGGTCGAAGCGCACGGAGTCGAAGATGTAGAACTCCGCCTCGGGCCCGAAGTACGCGGTGTCCGCGAGACCCGTGCCCCGCAAGTAGTCCTCGGCCTTCCGCGCGATGTAGCGCGGGTCGCGGCTGTACGCCTCACCAGTCACGGGGTCGCGCACGTAGCAGTTGATGTTCAGCGTCTTGTGCTGACGGAACGGGTCGATCACCGCGGTGTTCGCGTCGGGAACCAGGAGCATGTCGGACTCCTGGATCTCCTGGAAGCCGCGGATCGACGAGCCGTCGAAGCCGAGCCCGTCCTCGAACACGTCCTCGGTCAGCTCGTGCGCGGGAACGGAGAAGTGCTGCATCAGGCCCGGCAGGTCGCAGAACCGGACGTCGATCACGTCGACGTTCTCGTCCTTCAGCATCTTCACGACGTCGCCGGGTGTGCGCTGCTCCACCGTCGATACCTCCATCCACGGGATCGTCCACGGGTCCGGGACGGCGGGAGCGTAGGCCGGGCCCCACCACCCGTGACGGAGCCAGGGCGCGCCCCGCCGAGGATGAAGCTGGCAGCCGGCGATTTCGCGTCCGTTGCCCCTCGATGAACGCTCTGTTAACGCGCCGGCGCGGGGTCGGGCGGACCGGCGGTGACGCCGATGCCAGGTGCAACACTTCAGGTCGGGCCCCGTGTGATCCGAGGAGCGCGCCATGGAACGCCAGCTCGACTACGTGCTGCGGACCGTCGAGGAACGCGGCGTGCGGTTCGTACGCCTCTGGTTCGCCGACGTCCTCGGCACGATGAAGTCCTTCGCCATCACACCGGCCGAGCTCGAGGTCGCGCTCGAAGAGGGCATGACGTTCGACGGCTCCGCCATCGAGGGATACAGCCGCGTGCAGGAAGCCGACATGCTGGCGCGGCCCGACCCGTCCACGTTCGAGATCGTCCCGTGGCGCGGCGAGGACGCGCCCGTCGCGCGGATGTTCTGCGACATCTGCCATCTCTCGGGTGAACCGTTCGACGGCGACCCCCGCTACGTGCTGAAGCGCAACCTCGATCGCGCGCGCGAGAAGGGCTTCACGTTCTACGCGGGGCCGGAGATGGAGTTCTTCTACTTCCGCTCTCCCGACCAGCCGATCCCGCTCGACCGCGGCGGGTACTTCGAGCTCACCCAGCTCGACATGGTCAGCGAGCTGCGCAAGCAGACGCTCCTGACGCTCGAGGCGCTCGGCATCCCCGTCGAGTACAGCTTCCACGAGCTCGGCCCGAGCCAGCACGAGATCGACCTGCGCTACACCGACGCGTTGACGATGGCGGACAACGTGATGACGTTCCGTCTCGTCGTCAAGGAGGTCGCGCAGGACCTCGGCGTCTACGCGACGTTCATGCCGAAGCCCATCACCGGGTCGTTCGGCTCCGGCATGCACACGCACCTGTCCCTGTTCGAAGGCGACGTCAACGCGTTCCACGACCCCGGCGACGAGCACGGCCTGTCGAAGGTCGGCAAGTGCTTCATCGCCGGACTCCTCCGCCACGCGCGCGAGATCACCGCGGTCACGAACCAGTGGGTGAACTCCTACAAGCGTCTCGTCGTGGGCTACGAGGCGCCCGTCTACATCTGCTGGGCGCGCAACAACCGCTCGGCGCTCGTACGCGTGCCGCTCGCGAAGAAGGGCAAGGAGAGCTCGACGCGCGTCGAGTTCCGCTCGCCCGACCCCGCCTGCAACCCGTACCTCGCGTTCTCCGTCATGCTCGCCGCCGGGCTGAAGGGCATCGACGAGGGCTACGAGCTGCCACCCGAGGCGACGAACAACATCTACGAGATGACCGCCGAAGAAAGGGCCGCGGAGGGCATCGGTGCGCTCCCGCAGTCGCTCAAGGAGGCGGTCGACGTCATGGAGGGTTCGGAGCTCGTGGCGGAAACCCTCGGCGAGCACCTCTTCGACTACATGATCCGCAACAAGCGGGAGGAGTGGGAGGAGTACAAGGCACACGTGACGCCGTTCGAGATCGACCGGTACCTCGGGATCCTCTGAGATGAGCGAGCGAGCCGTCAGACGGACGTCGCCCCGGGAAGCGGCACCGCGCGCGCCGGGAGCGGAGGCATAGTGCCCGACATGGCGACCGGTGCACTGTGCGTCTTCCCGGATCCGGCCCCGCCGTTGCTCGCGCAGACGCTGGACCTGTGCGGGTACCGGTGGAAGGCCATCGCGAACGCCGCGGGCGCGACGCGCTACGAGCCGTCCGACGGTTGGCTGGGCGCGGTCGTGTGCGCGGATGCGTCGCCGGACGACGCGTTCGCGGTGTGTCGTGTGCTGCGCCGGCGCGACACCGCGGTCGAGCCGATCCTCCTGCTCGTCAGCGGCGCGCAGCTCAGCGAGCTCGAGCTGCGCGAAGACCTCTTCGACGACTTCTGCCTGTCACCGTTCCACCCGCAGGAGGTCGAGGCCCGTCTGCGACACCTGTTCTGGCGCGCCGGTCACTCGAGCCGGCCGGAGATCGTCGAGTACGGCGAGCTCGTGCTCAACCTCGAGACCTACCAGGCCGGGCTCGGTGGGCGGCCTCTGGACCTCACGTACATGGAGTACGAGCTGCTGAAGTTCCTCGCGCTGCACCCGGGCAAGGTGTTCACGCGCGAGCAGCTGCTGTCGCGTGTGTGGGGATACGAGTACTACGGCGGTGCGCGCACGGTCGACGTGCACGTCCGACGGTTGCGGGCGAAGCTCGGCGAGGAGCACGCACCGCTGATCCAGACGGTCCGGTCGGTGGGCTACCGGTTCGGCCAGGCGCGCTGGCTCCCGGGCACCGACGCCACGCCCGCCGACGTCTCGTAGCCTGTCACCCCGGGGACACCGGCCCGCGCGTTCGGCCGGCACCGACCGCGGGTACAGCTGGGAGCCGAGCATCATGTCGTCGCCCCCGCCCGTCCTCGCCGGCCGCTACCGCCTGACCGCGCTGCTCGCGCGCGGCGGCATGGCCGACGTCCACCGCGCAATCGACGCGCGCCTCGAGCGCGACGTCGCGGTCAAGATCCTGCGCGAGGACGGTGACCGCGCGCGCTTCGACGGTGAGGTCCAGACCCTCGCCGCGCTCCACCATCCGAACCTCGTACGACTCCTCGACGCGGGAACCGACGAGCACCAGGGCCGCTTCCTCGTGCTCGAGCTCCGCGAGGAGCCGACGCTCGCAGACCGTCTTCGGTCGGGCCCGCTGACGACCGAGCAGACCGCGCGCATCGCGACCGATGTCGCGGACGCGCTCGCATACGTCCACGCGCGCGGCATCGTCCATCGCGACGTGAAGCCGGGCAACATCTTCGTCACCGACGACTCCCACGCGCAGCTCGCCGACTTCGGCATCGCGAAGGTGGGCGACGTCGCGCTGACGTCGACGGGCATGACCGTCGGGACCGCCGCCTATCTCGCACCCGAGCAGGTGGACGGGCGTGCCGCGTCGAGCGCGGTCGACGTCTACGCGCTCGGGCTCGTGATGATCGAGTGTCTCACCGGCCGGCGCGCGTTCGACGGCCCGGCCGGGGAGGTCGCGGTGGCGCGGCTCGTCCGGGACCCCGAGCTCCCCACGAACGTCCCCGAGCGCTGGGCGGCGCTGCTGTGTCGCATGACCGCGCGCGATCCGTCGACGCGGCCCACCGCCGGCGACGTCGCGGGCGAGCTCGCCGCGCTCGGAGCAACGGCGACCGCGCCCGTGACGCTGTCACCGGCGAGCACGACCGCGCCGCTCCCCGTCGTCGGCGAGCGGCGAGGCTCGCGCCGCCGCCGGCGGACGGTCGCGCTGCTCGGCACCGCGGCGCTCGCGGTCGCCGCCCTGACCGGCTCGCTCGTCGCGGCACACGGCGGCGACGCGCCCGCATCACCGCCGCCGCGCACGACGCGCAGCTCGGTGACGACGACGACCACGACGAGCGCTCCGCCGCCGACGACCGTGCAGCCCGTCGTCGTCACGACCTCACCCCGACGCGCGCGCCCCGAGACGAAGCTCCCGCGAGGCCACGACGGCAGCACACACGGGCGGCACGGAGACGGTGGCGGCGGCGACTGACCGCGCGGGCAGCTACGCGGGCTGACCCTCGGCGCGCTCGTCGGCGTCGTCGGCGAGCATCCACCCGATCAGCGCGCTCCACAGCCCGCCGACGAGGAACAGGATGACGGGCATCACGATCACCATCGCGACCACGATCACGACGACGCCGAGCACGCCGTCACCCTAGCCCGTGCGGCACGTACGCCCACACCTCGACCTCCACGCGCGCGCCACCGGGAAGCGCGGCGACCTGCACGGTGCTGCGCGCAGGACGGTGGTCCGCGAAGGCCGCGCCGTAGACGTCGTTGACGGCGGCGAAGTCGCCCAGATCGGTCACGAAGACGGTCGTCTTCGCGACGTCGCGCATCGACGCGCCGCAGTCGCGCAGGACAGCCTCGACGTTGCGCATCGCCTGCTCGGCCTGCGCGCGCGTTCCTTCGGCGAGGCGTCCGGTAGCGGGATCGAGACCGAGCTGGCCAGCGAGCACCAGCCAGTCGCCCGCGCGCACCGCGGGTGCGTAGGGCCCGGCCACGGGCGGCGCGCTCGGGGTGGGCACGGGTTCGACCGTCATCGCGGGCTCCTCGTGTGGACGCGCGTGGTGCGCACCGGGAACGTCTCGGGCCGCGCGCCGTCGGCGCGAGTGATCGCGTTCCAAGTCGCGGCCGCGACGGCCGCGAACGCGGCGTCGGCCACGGCGAGCGGCGGTCCGGGGTCGTCGACGATCTCGACGTCGACGCGCGGCATGTCACGCGCGCGCAGAATGCCGAACGAGCGGATCGTCAGGTCGTGCACGTCGCCGGTGTCCGGGTCCACCGCGATCGCCTCCGACAGCACCCAGCCGAGCGCCATGTGCGCCGCGCCGATCACGTACGAGCGCAACGTGACGGCGTCGAGCGCGTCACCCGCCGCGACCCGCACGGTGACGGCATCGATCGCCGCCGCGTCCCGATCGAGCGAGACGCGCGCGCCGGCGAGCGCACCCGCCCCCGTCGTCACGACCGTGTCGAGCGCGACGTCGGCAGTCCGTCCGTCACCGACGAGCGCAGACGGCTCGACACTCGCCTCTGCGAGCGCTCCCGCGACGAGCACGGCCGACTCCGCGAGACCCACCGCGCGCAACGCGGTTCCGACCGGCGGCCCCACCACCGCGACCTCGTGCCACGAGGCGCGCACGGGCGCGGGGCCGGGGCTGGACGCGCCGAGAGCCTCGAAGGCGGCGCGGCCGCCGCGCGCGACGAGGCCGTCGAGCTCGACGACACCGTCGGTGTAGCGGGCGCGCGCCGCGATCGGCGGGCGCTTGGCGCCGAGACGGACGGCGTCCTCGCGCGAGAGCACGACGCGCACCGCACGCCCGAAGCGATCGGCGAGCGCGCGGGCCGCGGCCGGCGCAACGGAATCTGCCTTCCCGCCGAACGCGCCACCGTTCGCGAGGGGCGACGCGGGATCACCAGCCGGCGCGCACCACGACGCGTCGGGTTCGAGGTACGCGGGCTCGACCCAGCTCGTCGCGAGGCGCACCCCGCCGTCCCAGGGGTCCGGCAGCGCGATCGGCGGTCGCTCCTCGATCGTCGTACGGCGCCCCTGCACCTTTCCCGCGCGGGCGCGCGCCTCGTGCAACGAGTCGGCGACGACCCAGTCCAATCCCTCGGCCTCGATGCCGTCGGCGCCGGAACCGGGCGGCAGCGGGACGGCGACGAGCGCGTCCGCCGGCGCGGTGTCGTCGGCGAAGCCGCCCCGCCCGAGCACGACATCCGTCCCGACGCGTTGCGCGACGCCGCCCTCGAGCGTCGCGCGCGCGCCGGCAGCGTCGAGATCCCGCGCGCGGGCCTCGACGTGGGCGTCGCCACGGCCGACACACTCGACGGCCTCGCGGATCGTCTGCCAGCCCGTGCACCGGCACAGGTGCGCGGCGAGCGCGCGATCGACCTCGGCCGGTGCGCTCCGTCCCTTCGCGACCGCGGCCGCGCACCGGACGACGATTCCCGGCGTGCAGAACCCGCACTGCGAACCACCCGTCGCGACGAACGCGCCCGCGAAGGCGTCGCGCACGCCCGGATCGAGCCCGTCGACCGTCGTGACGCACCGGCCGGCCACCCGGGTCGCGGGCGTCACACACGCGACGCGCGCATCGCCGTCAACGAGTACCGTGCAACACCCGCACTGGCCTTGCGGCGCGCAGCCGTCCTTCACCGAGCGGACGCCGAGCCGTTCGCGCAGCACCGTGAGCAGCGTCTCGCCCGGCTCCACGGGCACGGTCACCGGCCGGCCGTCGCAGGTGAACTCGAGCGTCTCCGACATCTCGCGGGAGGATACGGGGCCCTCCGCGAACGCCGCGAACATCCGCGCGCGGCGGAGCCGGCGCGTCGGCGGGCTGCTGGGCTTGCTCGGCTACGAGAACGACTGACCGCAGCCGCAGCTGCGTGTCGCGTTCGGGTTGTTGATCGCGAAGCCCGCGCCCTGCAGGCCGTCGCGGTAGTCGAGCGTGGCGCCCTGCAGCATCGGCGCGCTGGCGGGATCGATGACGACCTTCACGCCGTTCCACTCCGAGACGGCGTCGTCCGCGGCGACGTCGCTGTCGAAGAACATCTCGTAGCTGAACCCCGAGCAGCCGCCGGGCCGAACGGCGACCCGCAGCGCCAGCGTCTCACCGTTCTCCTCGGCCGCCATGAGGTTCTTCACCTTCTCGGCGGCGGCGTCAGTGAGGCTGAACACGGCTCCGGCGTCGGTGACGGTGAACATCGATGTCGCTCCTCGGGGGACGTCTCAGTCGGATTCAGGATACCCAGGGGCCACGACGACGTGGCACGGCTCGTTGTCGTGCAACGCGCCGAACTCCTCGACTCTTCCCCCGCCGACGGCGCTCACCACGCCTTCGCACAAGCCGCGATGGAGCTGGCACACGAGCTCGGGATAGGCCTCGGCGAGCTCGCGGAACGGGCAGCGGAGGAACTCGATCCGGGTCCCCGCCTCGCCGGGATCGTCGCGGGCGGCGAGCGGGTCGAAGCCGAGGCGCGTCAGCTCGGCCTGCAGCGCCCGGAGGCAGCTGTGGGTGCGCGTCCGCTTGGCCGCCTCGGCGCCCCACGCGAACCCCGTCCGCGCGGCGTCGTCGCCGGCGGCGCCCGCCCGCGTCGCGAGCGCCGCGAGCAGGCCGGCCAGCACCGCGTGGGCGGGTGGGTCGAGCCCGAGCCCGGGCGCGCCCGGCGCCAGCGAGTAGCGGTGCTGGGGCCGCCCGACCGTCCCGCGGTGGACGGCCTCGACCTCGACGAGGCCCGCCTCGCGCAGACGCTCGAGGTGGAGCCGCACGGTGTTCGGGTGCAGACCGAGGCCCTCGGCGAGCTCCTGCGCGGACAGCGGCGAGCTGGCCGACGCCATCACGCGGTACATCGCGTACCGGGTCTCGTCACCGAGCGCCTTCAGGACGTCGATGTCGAGACCGGCGCTCTCGCCGGCTTCGGCGCGATCGTCGCGGCGATCGTCGCGGCGATCGTCGGGCCGATCGTCGCGGCGAACGTCGAGACCCACATCGTGACGGTACCTGCCAGCACCCCCATTTCCAAGCCTTAGACTGTGTTTATTGAGCCGCACGGCATGAGCCCCGACCACGTCGACCCGAACGACCCCGACGCCCCGATCCACCGGACGAGCGCGCCCCCGCCGCCCGCGGACGCCGTCCGGCGGGTCCTGCGCGGCGTGATCGATCCGGAGCTGCGCGCGGACGTCGTGGAGCTCGACATGGTCCGCGACGTCGACGTGGCCGCGGACGGCACGGTGACCGTCACGGTCGCGCTCACGACCGCGGGCTGCCCGTTGCGCGGGCAGATCAAGGCCGAGGTCGAGTCGAAGGTCGGCGCGCTGCCCGGCGTCACCGACGTGCGCGTCGAGTACGGCGAGATGACCGCCGAGCAGAAGCGCGCCGTGATGCAGCGCGCGCGCTGGAACGCGCGCGAGCAGGCGCAGCCCACCGAGGTCCCGGCGACGGCGCGCGTCCTCGCCGTCGCGAGCGGCAAGGGTGGTGTCGGCAAGTCGTCGGTCACCGTCAACCTCGCGGCCGCGCTCGCGGCCGAGGGCCGCACGGTCGGTGTGCTCGACGCCGACATCTGGGGGTTCAGCGTCCCGCGGATGCTCGGCGTCGGCGGACGGCTCGGTGGTGCGGACGGGAAGATCCACCCGCACGAGGTCGAGGTCCCCGGCGACGGCACGAGCGGGCTGCTCAAGGTCGTGTCGATGGGGTTGCTCGTCGACGACGAGGGCACCGCGCTGATGTGGCGGGGCCTGATCCTCGCGAAGGCGGTCGAGGAATTCCTCGTGAAGGTCCGGTGGGGCGACCTCGACTACCTGCTCGTCGACATGCCGCCGGGCACGGGCGACATCCAGATGGCGCTCGCGCGACTGCTCCCGCAGGCCGAGATGCTGGTGGTGACGACACCCGCGCTCGCGGCGCAGAAGGTCGCGGTGCGCGTCGCGGACATGGCGCACCGGTCGTACATGAAGGTCGTGGGCGTCGTCGAGAACATGAGCCGGTTCGTCACGCCGTCGGGCGAGTCGTTCGCGGTGTTCGGCGAGGGCGGCGGCACCGCGCTCGCGACGGAGATCGGCGCACCGCTCGTGGGCGAGATCCCGCTCGAGCCGGCGGTGTCGACGGGTGGCGACCGCGGGCGGCCCGTCGTGCTCGACGCGCCGCAGAGCGCGGCCGCCGACGCGTTCCGCCGGCTGGCGGCACGTGTCAGCGGCGAGCTGCTGCCGCCGATCGAGATGGCGGGTTGCACCGCACGGATCTTCGAGCTGGCGGAGGCGAAGCTCGGCCCGGTGCCCGCGAAGTAGCGCTACGCGAGCTTCCAGATCGAGCGCGTGTCGCGGCCGAGCACGCGACCGTCGGCACGCAGCTTCAGGAGCTGCGCGTACACCTGGTTGCCCGCCATCTCCTGCAGCTCGGGAACGATGTCGGGATACACGCGCTCGACGATGTCGCGGATGCGGGCCGGGCCGTCGGCGAGCACGGCGAGCACCTGCTTCTCGCGCATCGCGCGGTGCTCGAGGTACTCGGTCAGCCGCGCGCGCGGCTCGTCGATGACGTCACCGTGCCCCGGACAGATCCGTGAGATGCGCATCTTGCGGAGCCGCTCGAGCGTCGCGAGATACTGCGCGAGGTCGCCGCCGCGAGACGGGTTCACGACGCTCGTCGTCCCGTCGAGGACGGTGTCGCCCGTGAACAGCACCCGCTCCTCCTCGAGCAGGAAGCACAGGTGGTCGGGCGAGTGACCGGGCGTGTGCAGCACCTCCAGGCCCCACTCGGTGCCCTCGATCACGTCGCCCTCACCGATGGTGCGGTCGACGTGCACCATGACCTCGCCCTCGCCCGCACCGGGCTGCAGGCGATTGCTGTACGCGAGCACCTCGGCGCCCGTCGCCTCGACGACGCGCGTCGCGGCCGGCATGTGGTCGGGGTGCGTGTGCGTGAGAACGACCCAGCGGACGCGCTCGCGCATCGACGCGCCGATGATCGCGTCGACGTGGCGCGCGTCGTCGGGCCCCGGATCGATCACCGCGACCTCGTCGATCCCGACGAGGTACGTGTTGGTGCCCGGCCCCGTCATCGGCCCCGGGTTCGGCGCCACGATCCGCCGAACGAGCGGCGACAACGCGCTCGGGACCCCGGGTGTCATGTCGGGCATCAGGCCACACCTAGGACGACGCTCGGGAGCTGCGACGCCGGTGCGGCACCGCGGGCGTTCACCCCTGGCAGTCTACCGGCCCGGCCGGCATTCCCCGCCGGGCTCGCGCGATCGACGGTGCGTCGTACGCTCGCTGCGATGGCCGAGCCCGACGACCCGCGTCGCGCGCTTCCCCAGGTGGAGCGGGTCGTCGCCGCGCTCGAACCCGACGGGATCCCGCGCACGCTCGTGACCGACGCGGCGCGCGCAGCCGTCGCGGAGGCACGCGAGCGTGTCGGTCGCGGTGACCCGGTCGTGCTCGAGGACGTCGTCGACCGGGCTCGGTCGCTCGCCGGGGAGCGGTCGCGCACGCTGCTGCGGCCCGTTCTCAACGCAACGGGCGTCCTGTTGCACACGAACCTCGGCCGCGCCCCGCTCGGCCAGGACGCGCTCGACGCGGTCGAGGACGTCGCGTCCGGCTACTCGAACCTGGAGTACCGCCTCGCGGACGGACGCCGCGGCTCGCGTCACGACCACGCCGGGGCGCTGCTCGCGCGGGCGGTCGGGGCGGAGGCGGGCGTGGTCGTGAACAACAACGCCGCGGCGGTGCTGCTGTCGCTCGCGGCGCTCGCACGGCACCGCGCCGTCGTGGTCTCACGCGGCGAGCTGGTCGAGATCGGCGGCGGGTTCCGCGTGCCGGACATCATGAACGAGTCGGGCTGCCGCCTCGTCGAGGTCGGGACGACGAACCGCACCCGCGTCGGAGACTACGAGCGGGCGCTGAACGGCGACGTCGCGCTCGTGCTGAAGGTGCACGCGTCGAACTACCGGATGGTCGGCTTCGTCGAGTCGACGCCGGTGCACGACCTCGCCCGGCTCGGACCGCCGGTGTTGTTCGACGCAGGCTCCGGCCTGCTCGACGCGACGACCCCGTGGCTGCCCGCGCGTCCTCCCTGGCTCGGTGACGAGCCCGGTGTACGTCAGGCGATCGACGACGGCGCCGCGCTGGTCACGTTCTCGGGCGACAAGCTGCTCGGCGGCCCGCAGGCCGGTGTCGTCGTCGGTCGCGGCGACCTCGTCGCACGGATCGTCCGTCACCCGCTCGCGCGCGCGTTCCGCGCCGACAAGATGACACTCGCCGCGATGCAGTCCGTCGCGGCCGCGTATCTCGACGGGCGTGGCGACGCGATCCCGTTGTGGCGGATGGCGACCGTGCCGGTGCGCGAGCTGCGAGCGCGCGCGGAGCGCATCGCCGCGGACGTGACGGGGGCGAAGGTCGTCGAGACGAGCGCAGCCGCGGGTGGAGGATCGCTCCCGGGGCTGACCATCCCGTCGGCCGGCGTCGCGGTCGAGTCCGCCAGCGCGGACCACACGTTGCGCGTCCTGCGCGACCTCGACGTCGTCGCGCGCGTCGAGGACGACGCCGTGGTGTGCGACCTGCGCGCGGTGGCGCCTGCGGACGATGCGCGGCTGACGAACGCGCTCCGTGCCGCGCTCGGCGAACGGACGCGATGAGGACCGTCGCGACCGCCGGTCACGTCGACCACGGCAAGTCGTCGCTCGTGCTCGCGCTCACCGGTACGGATCCCGACCGCTTCCCCGAGGAGAAGACGCGCGGCCTCACGATCGATCTCGGCTTCGCGTTCACGACGCTCCCGTCGGGGACCGAGATCGCCTTCGTCGACGTTCCCGGTCACGTCCGCTTCATCAAGAACATGCTCGCCGGTGTGGGCGCGGTCGACGTCGCGGTGCTCGTCGTCGCGGCGAACGAGGGCTGGATGCCGCAGAGCGAGGAGCACGTGCGGATCCTCGAGCTGCTCGGGATCGAGCACGGCGTCGTCGCGCTCACGAAGGCCGACGTCGTGGACGACGAGACGTTCGAGCTCGCGCAGCTCGAGCTCGAGGATCGTCTCGCGTCGACGCCGTTCGCGCGCGCACCGGTCGTCGCGGTCGACTCGCGCTCGGGCCGCGGGCTGGACGACCTGCGCGCCGCGCTCGACGCGGTGCTCGCCGACGCGCCGCCCGTCACGAACCGCGACCGGCCCCGACTGTGGATCGACCGGGTCTTCGCGGCGAAGGGTGCGGGCACGGTCGTGACGGGGACGCTGGTCGGCGGCCCCCTGGCCGTCGACGACGAGGTCGTGGTCGTGCCGGGCGACCGACGCGTGCGGATCCGCGGGATCGAGTCGCGCCACCAGAAGCTCACGCGCATCGGGCCAGGCACTCGTGTCGCGCTCAACCTGGCCGGCGTCGAGCACACGCAGCTCGCGCGAGGTGACGCCGTGGTCCGTGCGGAGCAGTGGCGACCGACGACGGTCGTCGACGTCGCGGTGTCGTTGCTCCCCGACGAGCACCTTCCGCCGCGCGCGCGGTTGCAGGCGTACGCGGGCTCGGGCGAGCACACGGTCGTGTATCGCGCGACGCGCGCCGACGCGCGCTTCGCGCGGCTGAGGCTGCCGTCGGAGCTGCCGCTCGCGCCCGGCGACCGGCTCGTGCTGCGCGACCCCGGGAGCAGCCGGACCGTCGCCGGCGCGGAGGTGCGCGACGTCGCGCCGGTGGGCCGCTGGCGTCACGCCGTCGCTCGCCTCGCGCTCCCCCTCGGTGAGCGCCTCCTCGCGGCGCGTCCGTGGCTACCGCTCGACCAGCTACGCGGCCCGCTGACGGGACTCTCGCCGCACGACGCCGACGTGCTCGTCGAGACGCTCGTCGCCGACGGCATCGCGACGCGCCTCGGCACGAACATCGTCGCGACCGACGAGCTGGCGACGCTGCGCAAGCGAGCCGTCGAGCTCGCCGTCGCGCATCATCGTGAGCATCCGCTCGACCCCGGCCTCGAGCTCAACGCGTTCGCGGCCGCGTTCGGCCTCGACGTCGAGCGCGCGCGGCTCGTCGTGGAGGCCGAGGAGACGCTCAGCCTGGATCGGGGCGCGGTCCGTCACACGAGCCATCGCGGGAGTGCGTCGGACGATCCCGAGGCGCAACGGCTCCTCGCCGCGCTCGATGCCGCCGCGTTCTCGCCGCCGTCCGCCGCCGAGGTCGGGGTCGAGCCCGCGGTCGCCCGAGCGCTCGTCCGCGACGGGCTCGCGGTCGACCTCGACGGTGTCCTCTTCACCAGCGCCGCGCTCGACCGCGCGCGCGAGCTCGTCGTGGACGCGATCGAGCGCCGCGGCGCGATCACGGTCGCGGACGCCCGCGACGTGCTCGGCTCGACGCGCAAGTACGTGCTGCCGCTGCTGAACCGTCTCGACGCGGAGGGCGTCACGCGCCGGCGCGGCGACGAGCGGATCCTCGGGCCCGTCGCGCGGCAGCGGGGCGAGACCAGTCGCTGAGCGTCCGGCTCGGGGCCGCTCGCCTCAGCCGGCCTCGCGAGCCAGCGCCGAGCGGCGCTCCGCCTCGGTCAGGCCGCCCCAGATGCCGTGGAGCTCGCGGATCGACATCGCGTACTCCAGGCACTCCCGGCGCACGCCGCAGTCACGGCAGATCGCCTTGGCGCGCTGCTCGCGCTCGTCGCGCTCGTCCTTGCGCTCCTGATGCGCCGGCGGGAAGAACAGCGGCGCACCCGGCCCGCGGCACGCAGCGCGCACCTGCCACGTCTCGTACGACGACCGGACGCCCACGGACCCCCTTCCGGTTCGCCAGCCGGAGATCCCCACGAGGTGGGGACCGGGCGCAACGTATCCCCTGGTCAACCGGGCGACAAGAGTGAATTTCGGAGGGGCGGCGGCGTGCTCAGCCCTCGCGCTCGTGGCGCCCGTGCCGGTAGTCGCGGGCGCCGCCCGACTCGGGCTCGACCTCGAGGACGAGGCCCTGGACCTCCACCACGCGGACCGCGTCACCGGCGCGAATGGGTGTCGCGCGGTTCGTGCGCGCCCGCCACAGCGCGCCGCGGATGCGGACCACGCCGTCGGGGTCGACGTCGACCTCGGCGTCACCCGTCTCGCCGACCATCCCCTCGCGACCGACCGTCGGCGTCGAGAACCGCGACCGCACCGCCGCGGTCATGCCGGCGAGCATGAACACGGTCGTCCCGGCGCACACGATCAGGACCACCCACCAGCGCGGATCGAGCCGCACGCCACCCACGAGCGTGAGCGAGCCGGCGACGAGCGAGCCGAGACCCGCGAACGTCCAGAACCCCAGTCCGCCCGCCTGGACGTCGATCGCGAACCCGAGCACGCCGACGCACAGCAGCACGATCGCCCACCAGTGCACGGGGAGATGCGAGAACCCGATCAGCGCGCCGACGACCCCGCCCGCACCCGCCAGACCGGCGAGCCCGATGCCGATCGTGAAGAACTCGAACACCATCAGCGAGAGGCCCGCGACGAACAGGAAGTACGCGACCGACGAGCTGCTGAGCGTGTGGATCGCCTGCTGGCCGAGACCGAGCTTGCGGAAGCGCACCGACTGGTTGGGCTCGCGCCGCGGTCCTTCGTGCGTGTGCACGACCTTCGACAGCGAGAGGTGGTGCGCACCCGTCGGCGTCGTGACCGTCCGCCCGTCGAGATCGCCGAGCAGCGCGACGAGTGTCGGCGCGACGTCGTCCACCGCGTGCACGCGCTTGGCCTCGTCGGGTGAGAGGCGCGTGCGCGTCGCGGTCGCGACGCCGGCGGGATCGCGACCGGCTGCACGCGCGAGGTCCGAGAGCCCGCGCTCGACCTCCGGCGGCGACACCGCGCGTGGGTGGTCGAGCGAGACGGGGTAGGCCGGGCCGATGTGCGAGCCGGGCGACACCGCCGCGATCGGCGCGGCCGCGAGGAGCTCGACCGCGCCCCCACGGACGTTCGAACCGGACGGGCCGACCCACACCGCGATCGGCACGCCGGACGCGCGGATGTCGCGCACGACGGGCGCGACGTCGCTGTCGAGGACCCCGCCCGAGTCGAGCTGCACGACGAGCAGGGTCGAGCGGTTCCGGTTCGCCTCGCGGATGACGCCGCGTACCAGCGACACGTTCACGGGGTCGAGCGGGCCGTTCACCTGGACGACGTCGATGCCTCGCAGCCCGGACTGCGTGTCCGCGGCGGACGCGCTCGTCGTGCTCGCGCCCGTCGCCGCGACCGCCACGGCACCGGCCAGGAGGACCACGCCGACCAGCCTGACCAGCACTGTTCGGCGTCGGCGGGCCATCGGGGCTCCCGTAGCATGAGGGGCGATGGAGCTCGCGCAGTTCTGCTCCAGCGCCCGGGCGGTCATCGTGGCGGGCAAGGGCGGCGTCGGGAAGACGACCGTGACGGGCGCGCTCGCGCTCGTCGCGGCACGCGCGGGCATGAGCGTGCTGATCATCGAGGTCGAGGGCAAATCGGGACTGCCCGCGATGTTCGAGTGCGACCAGCTCGAGTACGAGGAGTGTCACGTCGCGCCCGGCGTGCGCGCGCGCACGCTGACGCCGGACCAGGCCTTGCTCGACTACCTGCGCGACCACGGCCTGCGTCGCATCAGCCGCCGACTGTCGAGCTCCGGCGCGCTCGACGTCGTCGCGACCGCGGTGCCCGGCATGAAGGACATCCTCGTGCTCGGCAAGGTGAAGCAGCTGGAACGGGACCGCGTCGCCGATCTCATCCTCATCGACGCGCCCGCCGCCGGCCACGCGGTGTCGTTCCTCCTGTCGCCGCGCGGGCTCCTCGACGCCGTGCGCGTCGGACCGATCCGCAAGCAGGCGGCGGACGTCATCGAGATGCTCTCGGATCCGCAGCGGTGCCAGGTCGTGCTCGTCACGATCCCCGAGGAGACCCCCGTCAACGAGCTCGTCGACACCGCGTTCGCGATCGAGGACCGCGTCGGCGTGAAGCTCGGACCGGTGGTGGTGAACGGTTGCTATCCCGAGCTCGACGTCGATGCGTCACCCGTCGACATCGCCCGCGACGCGGACGCCCTCGACGTGTTCGTGTCCGCGCGTGAGGCCGACGACCTCGCGCGCGCCGCGGAGTTCCGCACCCGGCGTCAGGCGTTGCAGCGAGCCGAAGCGGACCGGCTGGCCGAGCTGCTGCCGCTGCCGCAGCTGCGACTGCCGTTCCTGTTCACGGCGGACCTCGGCCGCGCCGAGCTCGACCTCTTGAGCGCGCACCTCGCGGCCGGGGTCGAGGCGCTCCCGACCGCGCTCGTATGACCGGTCGCGACCACTCGCTCGACGACCTCGTCGAGCACGGTCACATCGTCGTGTGCTGCGGGACCGGTGGTGTCGGCAAGACGACGAGCGCAGCCGTCCTCGCGCTGGAGGGTGCGCGGCGAGGGCGGAACACGGTCGTCGTCACGATCGACCCGGCGAAGCGGCTCGCGAACGCGCTCGGTCTGTCGGAGCTGTCGAACGAGGCACACGAGATCGACCGCGCGGTGTGGGCGCGCGACGGCGATGCCGTCGCGGGCGGGCGGCTGTCGGCGCTCATGCTCGACACGAAGTCGACGTTCGACACGCTCGTCACCCGCTACGCGCAGTCGGACGAGCAGGCAGCTCGCATCCTCGACAACCGCTTCTACCGGAACGTCTCCGGCGCGCTGTCGGGCACGCAGGAGTACATGGCGATGGAGAAGCTCCACGAGCTGCACGAGGACGGCGGCTACGACCTGATCGTCGTCGACACGCCGCCGACGCGGCACGCGCTCGACTTCCTCGACGCACCGCACCGGCTGACGCGCCTCCTCGACAACCGGATCTTCCGGCTGCTGATGATGCCGACGCGCGCATACCTGCGAGTCGCGAGCGTGGCCGTGCAGACGTTCCTGCGCACGATCTCGAAGGTCGTCGGCAGCGAGGTCGTCGAGGACGTCGTCGCGTTCTTCCGCGCGTTCGAGGGCATGGAGCAGGGTTTCCGCGAGCGAGCCGCGAACGTGGTCGCGCTGCTGGCCGACCCGGGGACACGCTTCGTGCTCGTGACGACACCGCGGCGCGACGCCGTCGAAGAGGCGGAGTTCTTCGCCGAGCGCCTCGACGAGATGGGGATC
The DNA here is from genome assembly GCA_035651955.1 of Acidimicrobiia bacterium. NCBI lineage: Bacteria > Bacillati > Actinomycetota > Acidimicrobiia > Acidimicrobiia bacterium. Next base: position 35,306 of record DASRES010000072.1, on the reverse strand, counting down.
GACGTCGACGTCCTCGTCGTCAACCGCGTGCACCCGCACTTCGGTGACGAGCAACCGGAAGGACTGCGGGCACGGGCCGTCGAGCTCGCGACGCGCGCTGCCGACGGCGCGGACGGAGCCGCGGCGCGGCTCTGCGCCCTGTACGGCAACCTCGCCGACTTCGGCGACATCGCGGAGCGCGAGAGCCGTCACCTGCGCGGCGTGCGAGAACGGGTCGGAACGGCCGCGGTGGCGTACGTGCCGTTCCTCGCCGGCGACGTCCACGACTTCGACGGGCTGCACGAGGTGGGCCGGCTGCTGTTCGACGGCGCGACCGCTTCCGCGGCCGGCGCGCCGAGGGATACCGGGCCGTCGCACGGCGGCGGGTAGCCTGCCCGTCCATGGCCGAGCGTGACGAGACGACGATCCTGGTCGCAGCGGACGCCGACTGGGTCCGGGCACAGGTTCGGGCCGCGTTCGTCGGGCGGGGACAGCGCGTCGTCGAGGTGACGAGCGGGTACGACGTGCGCCCCGCGGTCGCCGCCTCGCCGCCCGACCTCGTCGTGCTCGACATGCAGATCGGCAACATGGGTGGGATCGCGGTCGCGATCGACCTCCACCTCGAGGCCGCGGCCGGCCGTCTCGAGCACGTGCCGATCCTGCTGCTGCTCGATCGCGCGGCCGACACGTTCCTCGCACGGCGCGCCGAGGCGGACGCCGAGCTGGTGAAGCCGGTCGACGCGGGGACGCTGCGCCGCACGGCAAAGCGGCTGCTCGCGGAGGCGGCCGCGTCGGGCACCCGTCGCGACTCGGCGTGGCCGGGCCCGGAGCCTGCCGCGGCAGGATCGCTAGAATCCTGACCCTTCACGGGATGTAGCGCAGTTTGGTTAGCGCGCAGCGTTCGGGACGCTGAGGTCCCGGGTTCAAATCCCGGCATCCCGACCAACCTCACGGTGCGCGCGTCGCGCGCGGTAGCGAGACATTGCTTGCTCCCGTCGCGGAGCGCCTCTCGGCGCCGTCGTACGCCTTCGCCGTGCGTCACGAGCGCCAGAGGCCGGACTGGGAGACCGCGTTGGTCGGCGCCGGCATGGTGCATTCCTCGCCAGTGTCGTGATCCTCGCGGTCGCCCTCGTCACGGGAAGTGGCCGGCTCGTGACACCCGGCCTGGAGCTGTTGGTCGCCTGCGTTGTGTTGGTCCGCGTTGCGAGCGCGTTCGGGCGCTCGATCGCCGACGACCCGCCCGACGAGCACATCATCCGACGGTTCCGGCGGACGCTCCAACGCGACCTCCGTCGCCTCGGTCGGTCGCACTGACGTCGTCACGCGGACCCGATGGCTGGCGGCGGCGTGATGGGCCGTGCAATCGCGCGGCGCGTCGCGGTGAGCCGTGACAACTGTCACGACACAACGGCGCGACGCCGTCGGTTGTGCGTCTTGACGGCTGTTCGAGCGGCGCGCGTCGGGACGACCGATGAGTTGCCGCGCAGTACGTCGTCTGACGTGACGAAGCGCGAGGGGGTTCGGAGGCGGTCATGCGGACGGTGACGAAGAAGATCATCCACGTGCCCGAGGCGTGGATCGCCGTCGGCGGGCTGGTCGTCCTCGCCGTATCGCACGTGCTGTGACGCCTGGCGGGCGACGCAGTTACGAGCGCGCCTGATCGTCGACCACGAGCGCGAGCGCGAAGCCGTCCCAGCCCTTGGTGCCGACGGTCTGAATGGCGGTTGCATCGACGCGCTCGTCACGGGTGAGGACGTCGAAGAGCTCGCGGGTCCCCGTGATCGCGTCGTCGCCGCTGTCCGCGTCCACGACCCGGCCGTTGCGCACGACGTTGTCGCAGACGATCAACGTGCCGGGTCGACCGAGACGGATCGCCCAGTCGAGATAGCGCGCGTTGTTCACCTTGTCCGCGTCGATGAACACCATGTCGAACGGCGCGGCCTCGTTGTCGACGAGCGCCGGCAACGTGTCGAGCGCAGGGCCGACGACCACGTCGACCCGCGCGGAGACATTCGCGCTCTCGAGGTTCATGCGGGCGACGTCGGCATGTCGCGGGTTCGCCTCGAGCGTGACGACGTGTCCGTCGGGCGGGACGCCGCGCGCGAGCCAGATGGTGCTGTAGCCGCCGAGCGTCCCGATCTCGAGGACCGTGCGGACGCGGCCGAGCCGGGCGAGCAGCATCAGCAGCTTGCCCTGGTTCGCCGCGACGTCGATCGGCGGCAGACCGGCCGCGGCGTTGGCGGCGAGCACCTGGGCGAGGACGGGATCCTCGCCGAGCAGCATGTCGCAGAGATACGAGTCGACATCGGTCCACGCGGCGGTCATGGCGACATCTTGGTCTCCATCGCCTTCGTGCTCCTGGAACCTCGCATAGCGAGGTCGTAGGAGCGCAAAGCCGCTCACCAGCGGGAGCGGGATTCCTCGGCGAAGCCTTGGAGCGCGTCGAACGTGAGCGTCTCGCCGTCGTCGGTGACGAACGTGCCGGACCATGTGCCGAACACCTGGTGCGTCTCGGTTCCCAACACCAACGCCTGGATCCTCGTGTGCTTGTCGAACCGTGGCGCGAGTTGGACGGACAGCCGGCCCGCGGGGTCGTCGACGCGCCAGGGTCGCATCGGGTCGTGCCAGTCGTAGTCCCAGCGCAGCTCGCGCCCGAGCTTCGTCAGCCGCCCGTCCACGAGCACGCCGTTCTCGGTGAACCCGGTGCCCTCGGTCCACTTGCCGCCGAGCTGCAAGCCGACGACCGGACCGTGCGCGCCCGCGCGTCCCGCGCCGCCGCCCCAGTTCCAGCGCGTCCGGTAGGGCCACCGACCGCGTCCGACGTCGAGCACGCCCCACGCGTCGACGCCCGAGTCGTCGCCGAACCTCCACATGCGCTCGCCGACGACGAGCTCGCCGCGCGCGGGCCGGGCCTGGTGCTTCGACGTGTACTGGAAGCGGGTCGCGCTCCACGGGATCACGACGTTGAGCGACTCGTGACCGCGCGGGAGCTCGACGGTCGCGTCGAGACGACCGGCCCGGCCGTCGCGCTCGCGCCACGTCGCGTGCAACCGCGTCGTCCCGTCGGCGTCGTCGGTCACGTCGAGAGCGAACCCCCGCCGTCGCGTGCGCAGCGGCGCGCTCGCCGGGACGTCGGGAACGTCGATGCCGCGCGCGACCGGGACCGTGATCACGCGACCGCCCGTCGTCCCGGTCGCGAGATCGACCCACCACACGTCCGCGAGGCCGAGGTAGTCGACGTCCGCGTACACGCTCGACACGACGAGGTCGCCGGCGAGGATCGCCCAGTAGTCCCACCGCTTCGTCCGGCCCCACACGCCGCGGAGGTTCGGCCGGTGCAGCGGGCGGCGCGACCAGCCACGCGCGGCGGGGTTGAGCGAGCGCCCGTCCGGCGTGGCGAGGTCGACCGGTTCGGTGAGCTCAGGCTCGTCGGTCCCAATGGACATCGCGCCCATGTTGTCCGACGGCCCGCACGACCTCCGAACGTCGGCTTCAAGATCTCCTGACGTTCGACGCGGAGGATGGCCGCATGACATTCGCCCGCCCGACCTTCCTCCTCGTGGTCACCGTTGCGGTCGTCGCGATCGTCGCGGTCGCCTGCTCGTCGAGCGCGTCCACGAGCCACGACGCGACCACGACGTCGCAACCGACCGCGCCGCCCGTCGGCAACGGGACCGTGCGCCCCGCGGTGACCCCGAAGGCGAAGACCCTGCACGCGTCGCTGCGCACACCCGACGGCCGCGACCGCACCTACCACGTGTACGTCCCGTCGACCGTCGCGCCCGGCGCGACATCCGGCCCGAAGGTCCCGCTGCTCGTCGCGCTCCACGGTGGCCTCGGCTCCGGGCTGCAGTTCGAGCGCACGTCGGGCTTCGACGGGCTCGCCGAGGCGAATCGCTTCGTCGTCGTGTACCCGGACGGGATCGGAGCCGGTCCGAACGGCGCGGTGATGCGCACGTGGAACGGCGGCGGCTGCTGCGGCGCGGCGGCGCGCAACGACGTCGACGACGTCGGCTTCGTACGCCTGCTCGTCGCGAAGCTGAAGACGCAGTACCCGATCGACGCGGCACGCGTGTACGTCGTGGGGCACTCGAACGGCGGGATGCTCGCGTACCGCGTCGCGTGCGAGCTGTCCGACGAGATCGCGGCGGTCGGCGTGCAGTCGACGTCACTGGAGACGAACGTCTGCCGGCCGACGAAGCCCGTCTCGCTCCTGCACATCCACGGCACCGCGGACCAGAACATCCCGATCGACGGCGGACGGGGGCCGAACGCGATCAGCGGCGTCGACTACGCGCCGCCGATCGACGGCGTGCGCACGATCGCGCAGCTCGATGGCTGCGCCCGGCAGCCCGTCGTCACGAAGGACGTGCACAACCCCGACGTCACCGTGCACCACTGGCAGTCCTGCGCGGACGACGCCGACGTCGTCTTCATGACGGTGAACGGCGCGCCCCACGCCTGGATGGGTCACACCCCGCCGCGGCGCGGCACGGCCGTGTACAAGAACCTCGACTCGAGCCTAACCATCTGGACGTTCCTCGCGTCGCACACGAGGTCGTGAACGAGCTCACGACGACACCGTGGTGAACGTCTCGGTGCGACAGCTCCCGCCGTCCGGCCACGGCGTCACGGGGCTTCGTGAAGCTCGCGGCGCAGACCTGGATGGCGAAGCTCGAGTCCGCGGGACCGTTCCACACGAACCAGCCCTCGGTGTGCGTGGTCGTCGTCAGCGTGGTCGTGCTGTCGTCGTACTCACACGCAGGCGTGTCCGGACTCGGGCTCGCGAATCGCGTACCCGTGCAGAGCTCGGCATAGACGTCGGGTGCTCGTGTCAGTCGCCTGCTCGAACTCGACCATGTAGTCGTTCGAGCCGGGATCGGCGGCGTCCGCCTCGAACAGGAACGGCTTGCCCGGCTGCACCTGGTTCGTGGCCACGTACGTCGCCATGATCGTCGCCACGTCGGGCGGTGGGTTCGACCCCCCCGTAAATGTTGCGTCAAGCGCCGATGCGGAATCGCGGGCCGTCCCGCCGCCCGCGCGTACCGTCACGCCGTGCTGAAATGGATCGTCCGCCTCGTGCTGTTGGCGGCCGTGGCATTCGGGCTGGCGCAGCTGGTGCCATACCGCGTGCACAACCCGAAGACGCGTCACGAACCGCCGTGGAGCTCACCGCAGACGCGTCAGCTCGCGGTCGCCGCGTGCTTCGACTGTCACAGCAACCAGACGCGCGGTACCTGGTACGAGAACATCGCTCCGGTCGCGTGGTGGATCAACCACCACGTCAGCGAGGGACGCGCGCGCCTCAACTTTTCGGAGTGGGCACCGGGCAAGTACGACGGTGACCGCGCCGCGCGCGCTGTGCTGCGGGGCTCCATGCCGCCGCCGTACTACACGTGGTTCGGACTGCACGCGGACGCGAAGCTCACCGCGCAGCAGCGCCAACAGCTCGCAGCCGGCCTGCAGGCGACGCTCGGCCCGGGCAACGACACTGGCCGGTACGAGCGCCAGTAGGTCGTCCGGTCACTCGGGTCCGCGTCCCGCCCACAACGGGTAGTCGACACCGGCGAGCCGGTTGATCACGATCCCCTGCCCGACGAGCAACAGCACCGCGAGCATCAGCTCGCCGAGTTGGGGCAACGTCGTCAGCACCCCGAGGCTGACGATCAACGTGGTCGCGCCCGCGGGCGGGTGCGGCACCTTGAACCACACCATCAGCAGCGCGGTGAGACCGAGTGACAGCGCGGCCGCGCCGACACGCGGACCGCTCACGCCGTGGGCGATCGCGGCCGGCGTGTTCGTCAGGCCGAACACGACCAGCGAGAGGTAGCCCGCGCCCGCGCCGATCAGGTGGCCACAGATGGTGTTGCGCGGCCATGCCGACGGGATGTGCGGCGTGTAGAAGAGCAGGAACGCGGTCGGGCCGAGCGACGGGAACACCAGCGGTTCCTGCGTCGCGAACGCGGCCAGCGACATCAGCCCGATCGAGATCAAACCGTTGACGCCGGCGAAGATGCCGAGCACGAGCGTCGAGCTGTGGCGTTGCTCGAGCGCGGGAAGGCGCAACCGCCGCGCCACGCCGAGCACGACGTCGGACATGCGACCGCCGATCGGGTACCGCGGCCCGGCCATGCGGACTACCTCTCGTGCCCGAAGTACCAGAGCGCGAGCGCGACGACGAACGATGCAGCCTGGAACGCGAGGATCAGCCACACCTCGCGCATGCGGTGCTGGTACCACGCGTCGAGCTCGACGGTGAGCGCCCAGAGCTGACCGACGACGACGGTCGCGACGACGACGATGCGCGCGTTGAGGATCGCGGCCCGGCCCGGATCGCGGTCGAACCCCGCGCCGGGGCCGGGTCCGGTCGACGGTGGGGCCTGTCGCGCCTCGCGCAGCTCCGAACGGCTCGGAACAGGCACCTCGCTCACGAGACGCTCCCCACGGCCCAGATGCCGTCGTGGCGCTCCTCGACCCTGATCTTGGGGAGCGGGCGGGGCGGCGGACCGGCGAGCACGCGGCCGGTGCGCGCGTCGAACCGTCCGTCGTGGCACGGGCAGCGCAGGTCACCGGTCGCCTCGCGCCACAGCACCGCGCACGACAGGTGGGTGCACACCGACGAGTACGCGACGACCTCTCCCGAGCTCAGCCGCATCGCGATCGCGGGATCGTGCTCGGTCGGATACGTGAACGCGACGGCCTGCCCGCGGGCGAGCGATCGCGTGATCCGCTTCTCGCGTCCCTTGTGCGCGGTGCGGCGCGGGAACACGCCGGCCGCGACGACGCCGCTCCCGACGAGCAGGCCACCCGACACCGTGACGAGGATGCGCAGGTAGTCGCGCCGCGTGACGCGCGCGTCCTCGCGGATGCGGTCGAGCAGTGCACCGACAGAGGCGTCGTCGCGCGCCATCAACATCCTCCCGGGACGTTCGCCGCGAACTCCTTGGGCACGACGATGGCGCACCCCGTCCGCACGGTGGCGTCGCCGAAGCTCACGACGTCGACGGCCGTCGCGCCGGGCCGGTCACGCTCGAGCTCTTCGAGCGTCCCGTAGAACAACGCGTCGGTCGGGCACACCGTCGCGCACATCGGCCCGAGCCCGCGTGACGTGCGGTCGTAGCAGAGGTTGCACTTGTACTGGAGCTTCTCGACGATGTCGATCTTCGGGACGCCGAAGGGGCACGCATGGACGCAGTTCGCGCAGGCGATGCAGCGTTCCTTCGCAGCCTCCTGCACGACACCGTCCGCGGTGACGAGGATCGCGTCGGCGGGACACACTTCGGCGCACGGCGCGATCGGGTCCTCGCAGTGCATGCACACGGTCGGCATCGCGGCCGTCGTGTGGCCGACGTCGATGTAGTCGAGATGGATCATCGACTTGCCGCGGTGCGAGTCGCACTCGCGGCAGCCGGCGACGCAGGCCTGGCACCCGATGCAGCGACCGGGGTCGACGAACAGCGTGCGCTGCATCATGACTCGGACGTCCCCCGGCCCTGCGGCATCGTCGGCGGCGCCGTCTCGGACAGTGGCGTGGTCTCGGCCGGGTATGCGTGCGCACCCGGCGGGACCGGTGGCGCGGGGACGGGATCGATCGCGTCGCCGTGCTCGACGCGACACGCGCACACCTTGTACTCGGGGATCTTGGAGATCGGGTCGAGCGCGTCGATCGTCAGGATGTTCGCGGCGACGGGCGCGGGCCAGTGGTACGGGACGAATGCGGTGTCCGGCCGGATCGTCTCGGTGACGAGCGCGGGGTAGGTCGCGCTCCCCCGGCGCGTGACGACGCGCACGGGCTCGCCGTTCGCGAACCCCAGTGACGGGTGCACCTCGACCCACGGCCGCGGTGTCTGCTCCACGAGCGCGGGGAGACGGCGCGTCTGGTTGCCCGACAGGTAGTGCGCGACGGTGCGACCGGTCGTGAGACGCATCGGGTACTCGTCGTCCGGCGGCTCGGCCGGTTCGTGCCACTCCACCGCGACGAAGTGCGCGCGGCCGTCGTCAGTGGGGAAGTCGTGCTCGAAGAGGCGGGGCGTGCCCGGGTGGTCGAGCGTCGGGCACGGCCAGAACACTCCGCCCGTCTCTTCGATCTTCTCGTACGTGATGCCGTAGTAGTCGGCCTTGCCGCCGCTGCTGACGACGCGCAGCTCGTCCCAGATCGCGCGCGGCGTGTCGAACGCGAACTTGTCGCCGACGCCGAGGCGGCGCGCGATCTCGCACAGGACCCACCAGTCGGGGCGCGCGTCACCGGGCGGCTCGGTCGCCTTGTTGATCTTGACGACCCGACCTTCCGCGTTGGTCGTCGTCCCCTCGTCCTCGGCCCACGCGGTCGTCGGGAGGACGACGTGCGCACGCTGGCACGTCTCGGACAGGAAGAAGTCGAGCTGCACGTGGAAGTCGAGCGCCTCGTACGCCGCGAACGTCGCCGCGCGGTTCGGCAGCGCGACGAGCGGGTTGTTGCACAGGCCGAGGACGCCGCGGATCTCGCCCGTTCGCATCTGGCCCATCATCTCGACGAACGACGTTCCCTTGTGCGGGAGGTCGCGCTCGTCGATCCCCCACCGCTCGCACACGACGGCTCGGTGCTCGAGGTTCTCGATGTCGCGCAGGCCCGGGAGCATGTCGGACTTCTGGCCGTGCTCGCGGCCGCCCTGCCCGTTGCCCTGACCCGTCAGCGTGCCGTACCCCGCGCCGGGGCGGCCGATCTGGCCTGTCGCGAGCACGAGGTTGATGATCGACGTGCAGTTGTCGACGCCCTGCACGTGGTGCTCGATGCCGCGCGCGTGGAATGCCATCGCGCGCTCAGCCCGTCCCCAGATGAGCGCGACCTGCTCGACGAGCGCGGGGTCGACGCCGCAGATCTCACCGACGCGCTCGGGCGTGTACCCCTTCACCGTGTCGCGGACCGCTTCCCAGCCCGTCGTGCGCGTCGCGACGAACTCCTCGTCGACGAGGCCCTCGCGCACGACGACGTGCAGCACGCCGTTGAAGAACGCGGCGTCGGTGCCCGACTTCACGGGTACGTGCACGTCCGCCGTTCGCGCGAGCGGTGTGCGGCGCGGGTCGACGGTGATCAGCTTCGCGCCGCGGTCGCGCGCGCCCCAGAAGTACTGCGTCGCGACCGGGAAGCATTCACCGACGTTCGCGCCCGCGACGATGATCGCCTGCGTGAGGAGCATGTCGGACCACGGGTTCGCGGACCGGTCGGTGCCGAAGGCACGCTTGTTCGCCGCCGCGGCCGACACCATGCAGAGCCGTCCGTTGTAGTCGACGTGACGTGACCGCAACGCGACTCGCGCGAACTTGCCGGCGAGGTACGTCTTCTCCGTCGTGAGGCTGGCGCCGGAGATGACGCCGAACGCGTCACGCCCGTGCTCGTGCTGGATGCGGCCGATCGCGTCGACGACGCGGTCGAGCGCGACGTCCCAGCTCGCGGCGCGGAACGTCTCGTCGCGCCGGTCGCGCACGAGCGGCGCGGTCAGCCGGTCGGGATGGTTCACCTGCTGGTAGGCGACCACGCCCTTCGGGCACAGTCGGAGGTGGTTGATCTCGTGGTTGCGCGGCTCGACGCCGAAGACACGCCCGCGCTCGTCGACGCGCAGGTACATCCCGCACTGCACGCCGCAGAACGCGCAGTGAGTCGCAACTTGGCGCTCGGCGCCCTCGGGCGCCTCCCAGCCGGCCGCGGGCTCCGCGCCCGCCTCACGGAAGTCGCCGACGCCGGGCGGCAGGATCGGGAACGAGTGCGTCACTCGAAGCCCGCTTTCACGCGCTGCAGGTAGGCGGCGCCGCGCTCGACGCGCTTGCACCGCGGGCAGGTCTCGATCCACTCGTCGAAGTCGAGCCCGAGCTCGCGCATCGTCGCCTCGAGATCGTGCACGTACTCGGTCGCCTCGAGCGGCGCACCGCACCGCCGGCACGTGAACACCCCCTCGCGCTCGACGGCCGCGTGCTTGTAGACCTCGACACCGACGCTCGCCGGCCGCTGGATCACGTGGAAGAACTTCCCGAACGGGATGAACACGAGCGTCAGCACGACGCACGTCATGTGCAGCACCGCGAGGAACTCGTAGCCGCGTCCACCGAGGAGCGAGCTCGAGAACGTGAGCTCGAGACCCGTGACGGAGATGGCGATCAGCGCGGCGAGCGGGACGAAGTCGTACCCGAGCCGCTGCCCGGTCGACGCCTCGCGGTCGTGGAACCGGCGCCACAGGAAGTAGAGGCAGCCCGCGATGACGAGGACCGCGGTGATGTCGAGCGCGTGGAAGATCAGCCATCCTCCCACGCTGAGCGCGTCGAACGTGCCGAACCTGATCCCCCAGACGTGCATCACGTACCGAGGCCCGGTCGCGCTCTCCGAGCGGAAGTAGATCCAGCCGAACGTGAGCGGGAACGTGATGAGCGTCGCGCCGATCACACCCCAGAAGATCGCCTGGTGCGCGAGCCAGCGCGTCACACCGCGGCGCGCCATGAACGTCTGGAACGAGAGGTACGACACGAGCGAGCGCGGGACGAGCGTCGGGAAGCGCCGGAACGCGCGGAACGAGAAGAACGACTGCCAGCCGCGCACGAGATAGCGGCGAGCGGGCGGGCTCTTGACCCAGACGACGTACCGGTACACGGCGCCGAACGCGAGAAAGACCGTCGCGGTCGCGTAGCCGATCAGCGCGGAGTCGAAGTTCCGGAGGTTGCGGCTCCCGAGGACGATCAGGACCGCGAGGACGACGGCCGCGATCGCGCCGGCGATGCTCGCCGACACGTCGACGTGGCGTCCGTGAGGCGGGTGCGCAGGGGCCGCGACTCGCCCGGCGTGATCCGTCGCGTCCGGGCGGACGTCTGACCCGGTGCCGCGTGCGCGGGCGTCGTCCACCGAGGCCCGACCGTAGCCCCGCGCACCGCGATCCCCACGAACCGGGCGACGCGCGCGTGCGTCAACGCAGGGGCGGGAGCCCGAACATCCCGTCGAGCCCTGACACCTCGAGGACACGCCGGCATTGCGGCGACGCCGCGGCGACCCGGAACGGGAGACCGCGCGCGGTCGCCTCCTGCTTCGCCACGACCAGCGCGCGCACACCGGCCGAGTCGAAGAACCCGACGCCGCTCAGATCGATCACCACGTCGCCCACGCCCCTGCGCGCGATGAGATCGACGACGCGACGCTCGATCGACGGGCTCGTCAGCATGTCGACGTCGCCGGAAACGCTGATCTCGAGCTCGCGGCCGGTCCGCGAGGACACCACCTGCCCGCCCCGCGCGGGATCGCCGCCGTGAGCTCCCGTCACCTGGCTGCCGATACCCCTGGATGCGCACCGCCATGCGCGGCGGCGGCTCAGGTCTTCGCGAGGACCTCTGCCATCTGGACCGCGTTCAGCGCCGCGCCCTTGCGCAGGTTGTCGCCGGTCACCCAGAGATCGATCGCACCCGGCTGCGACGGGTCCTCGCGGACCCGGCCGACCAGGACGGGGTCGATCCCGGCGCTGTCGAGGGGCGTCGGGAACCCGTCGCCGTCGTCGACCACCGTCACCCCGGGCGCGTCCCTCAGGAGCTCGACCACCTCGCGGCGCGAGACGGCCCGCCGGAACTGCAGGTTCGCGGTCATCGCGTGCCCGACGTAGACGGGCACGCGGACGCACGTCGCCGTGATGCGCATCGTGTCGTCGTGGAGGATCTTGCGCGTCTCCCGGAGGAGCTTCCACTCCTCGGACGTGTAGCCCCCCTCCTTGGGCGACCCGGCCAGGGGGATGACGTTGCCGGCGATCGGCTTGGGCCAGACGTCACCCGGCTCGACGACGTCGCCGAGCGCGGCGGCGCGGCGCAGGCGCTCGGACTGGCCGTCGTACTTGGCCCACTGGCCGTCGAGCTCGTGCATCCCGGGCTGCCCGGCACCGGAGACGGACTGGTACGTCGAAACGACCATGCGGTCGATGCCCGCGGCGCGCTGCAGCGGCGCGAGCGCGGTGACGAGCACCATCGTGGTGCAGTTCGGGCACGACGCGATCCCCTTCGGGAGCGTGCGCAGGTCGTCGGGATTGACCTCGGCGACGACGAGGGGAACGTCGTCGTCCATGCGGAAGGCGGCCGAGTTGTCGACGACCTTCGCGCCCGCGGCCGCGGCCTTCGGCGCCCACTCGGCCGCCAGCGGGTCGTCGACGTCGACGACCACGAGGTCGAGCCCGTCGAAGCAGCCGTCGCGCAGGACCTCGCACGCGACCTCGCGACCCGCGAACGGCAGCTTGCGACCCTCCGAGCGGGGTGACGCGTACACACGCAGCTCGCGGACCGGGAACGCGCGCTCCTCGAGGACGCGCAGCATCTCGCCGCCCACCAGTCCCGTCGCGCCCACCACGCCGACGTTCATCCCGGTCGCCCTGCTCACGGGGCGTCCTCCAGGCCGAACGCGCTGTGCAGCGCGCGGACCGCACGTTCGACGTCGACGTCGGGAACGACACACGACACCCGGATCGACGACGTGGAGATCATCTCGATGTTCACGTTCTCGCCCGCGAGGACCTCGAACATCTTCGCGGCGACACCGGGGTTGCTCTTCATCCCCGCCCCGATCAGCGACACGCGGCCGACCGCGGTGTCGTGCCGGAAGCCGGTCGCCTCGGTCTCGGCGACGATCGTCTCCATCACCTTCAGCGCGCGCGCGAGGTCGTCGCGCGGGACGGTGAACGAGATGTCGGTGTGGCCGTGCACGGACACGTTCTGCACGATCATGTCGACGTTCACCGCTTCGTCGGCGAGGGCCCGGAACATCTTGGCGGCGATGCCGGGCCGGTCGGGGACGTTCTCGATCGTCACCTTCGCCTCGGACGTGTCGTGCGTGACCGCCGAGATGATCGCCTGCTCCATCATCGGGTCTTCCTCCCGGACCCAGGTCCCCGGCTCCCACGTGAAGCTCGACCGCACGTGGATCGGGACGTTGTATCGGCGCGCGAACTCGACGGACCGCAGCGCCAGCACCTTGCCGCCCGTCGCGGCGGCGTCGAGCATCTCCTCGTACGAGATGCGCGCCAGCCGGCGTGCCTCCGGGACGACGCGGGGGTCGGCGGTGTACACGCCGGCGACGTCCGTGTAGATCTCGCACGCGTCGGCCTTGAGCACCGCGGCGAGCGCGACGGCGGTCGTGTCGGACCCGCCGCGACCGAGCGTCGTGATGTCCTTCGACGTCGACACGCCCTGGAACCCGGCGACGACGGCGATGCTGCCCGCGGCGATCGCGTCGCGGATCCGGTCGCCCTTCACCTCGACGATCTTCGCCTTGCCGTGCGTCGTGTCGGTGACGATCCCGGCTTGCGACCCGGTGAAGGAGACCGCGTGCTCACCCCGGTCGATGATCGCCATGCAGAGCAGCGCCATCGAGATGCGCTCGCCGGCGGTGAGGAGCATGTCGAGCTCGCGCAACGCCGGCGTCTCCGAGACGTCGTACGCGAGACGGACGAGCTCGTCGGTCGTCTTGCCCATCGCCGAGACGACGACCACGACGTCGTCACCGTCGCGCCGCGTCCGCACGACGTGGTCCGCGACGGCACGGATCCGATCGGGGTCGGCGACGGACGTCCCGCCGAACTTCTGGACGATCAGCATGCGCGGTTCGGCGCGACGGGCCGGCTCACGACGCTCAATCGTACCGGCGGGGCGGAGCGCTCCCGACCCAGCTTTTCCGGGGGACGCGTGGCTCCGGAGCCGCGCGCGGCCGTCGGTAGACTCCCGCGCCGTGTCGAAGGCCTCGAAGCGGGAGCGTCAGCGCATCAACCGGGAGGCCGCACGCGCACGCGACCTCGCGGTCGCACGCCGCCGGCAGCGGACGAAGACCGCTCGCAACGTGATCATCGCGGCGGTGGTCGTCGTCGGCATCGCGTTCGCGTTCAGCGCGACGCGTGGCGGCAGCAAGAAGAGCAGCAAGAAGAGCGCGACCAAGTCGGCAGCCGCGCTGTCGATCGACGTCAACAAGACGTACACCGCGACGATCGACACCAACGAAGGCGTGATGACCGTACGGCTCGACGCCAAGAACGCACCGAAGGCCACGGACAATTTCGTGCGGCTCGCGCGGGCCGGGAAGTACGACGGCTGGACGTTCCACCGGATCGTGCCCGACTTCGTCATCCAGGCCGGCAGCCCGACCGGTGTGAACCCGGGTCGCAGCGTCGTCGGCGAGCTCCCGAAGGACCACTACCCCGTCGGGTCGCTCGCGGCCGCCAAGACGCAGGACGAGCCCGCCGGCACGTTCTCGTCGGACTGGTTCATCGTGACGGGCTCGCAGGGCGCGACCTTGCCGAACGACTACGCGCGCTTCGGGATGGTCACGAGCGGCCTCGACGTCGCGAAGAAGATCGCGTCGCTCGTTCCCGCGGGCCAGACCGTCGCCGGTTACGACGGGCCGCCCTCGGCGACCGTCACCGTGACCAAGGTGACGATCGCCGAGTCCTGACGCGCAACGGCCTTTTGGGAAGGGAAGCGGCCATCACGTGGCCGTTGCGCTTCACACAACGTGTGGGCGCTTGAATCAGCGGTCGAGCGTGAGGGGTTCGCCGGCGCGGACGACCTCCGGTGCGCCGTCGCCGTACACGGTGACCGCTCCGGCGCCGGAGACACGCCACGAACGTTCGGCGTCGCGGATCAGCGCGGTGTGCTCGTCGATGCCGACCAGGAGCGCGGTGCGCGGGAGCAGCTCGACGGACCGCTGCCGAAGGTGGTCGGCGGCGGTGCCGTGGTACGGGAAGACGGCGAGGTTGGCGACGAGGCCCAGCCCGACCGTGTACGCGCCGCCACGCGGGTCGACCATCGGGTCGCACAGCAGCGTCGCGCCCGCACCCGACGCGGCCACGACCGCACCGCGCTCGTATGCCGCGCGGAGTGCGTCGTACAACGGCGAGCCCTTGAGCACCGAGCGCAGGTGCAACGGCGAGCCGTCGGCGAAGTAGACGAACGTCGCCGCGCGCAGGATCTCCGCGTTCGCGGCGTCCTCGGCCTCGGGTCGATGGAGGACCCCGAGCGGTCTGACAGTCGCGCCGAGGCCGGCGAAGTGCTTCGCAGCCCGCTCGACCACCCGGTCCGCGTGCTCGTACGCCGCTGCCGTCGGGAGGACGACGACCTCGGTGCTGCCGCTCGCGGCGAGCAGCTCGGCGTCGAACGACGCGCACTCGTCGCAGAACTCGCCGCCGCCGACGAGGGCGAGCGTGCCGGTCGAGCGCTTCGTCGGCATCGCGTCGCAGCCTAACGGCCGCAAATGGAGCGCCCGGCTACCCGCCGGTAACCTGGCCCGTCCTCGTCCGCGGTCGACCGGCCGCGGTCGCGCTCGCGTCGGTCGGGAGGCTCGTCATGACGGTCAAGCGCGTCGGCATCGTCGGTTCCGGGATCATGGGTGCCGGGATCGCGGAGGTCGCGGCGAAGTCGGGTTTCGAGGTCGTCCTGCGCAGCCGCGCGCAGTCGAGCGCCGACGCGATGGTCGCAGGGCTCGAGAAGTCGCTCGCCCGGCAGGTCGAGAAGGGCCGGCTCGAGGAGGCCGAGCGCGACGCGACGCTCGCACGGGTCCGCGCCGTCGTCGACCTGGGCGAGCTGTCGGAGTGCGACCTCGTGATCGAGTCGATCGTCGAGGACCTCGCGACCAAGAAGCATCTCTTCAGCGAGCTCGACCGCATCTGCGGCGACGGCGCGATCCTCGCGACGAACACGTCGACGCTGCCCGTCGTCGAGCTGGCGATGGAGACCGGTCGTCCCGAGCGCGTGTGCGGCGTGCACTTCTTCAACCCCGCGCCGGCGATGCCGCTCGTCGAGGTCGTGCGGTCGATCACGACGAGCGACGAGACCGTCGAGGCCGCCCGGGCCTTCGCCGAGGCGTGCGGCAAGACACCCGTGCTCGTGAAGGACCAGGCCGGGTTCATCGTCAACGCACTCCTGTTCCCGTACCTGAACAACGCGGTGAAGCTGCTCGACGCCGGCGTCGCGACCCGCGAGGACATCGACGCCGCGATGAAGGGCGGCTGCAACTTCCCCATGGGGCCGCTCGAGCTGCTCGACCTCGTCGGTCTCGACACGAGCCTCGCGATCCTCGAGGCGCTCTACGCCGAGTTCCGCGACCCGAACTACGCGCCGGCGCCGTTGCTCAAGCGGATGGTCGCGGCGGAGCGTCTCGGCCGGAAGACCCGCCAGGGGTTCTACGACTACCGGAAGTGATCACCCGGAGCCGGGGGGAGA
Organism: Acidimicrobiia bacterium; assembly: GCA_035651955.1. Lineage (NCBI taxonomy): Bacteria > Bacillati > Actinomycetota > Acidimicrobiia > Acidimicrobiia bacterium. The sequence continues at coordinate 19,127 of DASRES010000072.1, read as the reverse complement.
ATGCACGTATGACGCAGCGTGACCGTCCCTGGCTGATCCGCACGTACTCGGGCCACTCCTCCGCCCGCGCGTCGAACGCGCTGTACCGGTCGAACCTCGCGAAGGGCCAGACGGGACTGTCGGTCGCGTTCGACCTGCCGACGCAGACCGGCTACGACCCCGACGACCCGCTCGCCAAGGGCGAGGTCGGGAAGGTCGGCGTGCCCGTCCCGCACATGGGCGAGATGCACGCCCTGTTCGACGGCATCCCGCTCGGCGAGATGAACACGTCGATGACGATCAACGCGACCGCGATGTGGTTGCTGGCGATGTACGTCGCGCTCGCGGAGCAGCAGGGCGTCGACCCCGCGGCACTCCAGGGGACGACGCAGAACGACATCGTCAAGGAGTACCTGTCCCGCGGGACCTACATCTTCGGGCCCGAGCCGTCGAAGCGGCTGACCGTCGACGTGATCGCCCACGCGGTGACGCACATCCCGAGGTGGAACCCGATCAACGTCTGCCCGTACCACCTGCAGGAGGCCGGCGCGACCCCGGTGCAGGAGCTCGCGTACGGGCTCGCGACCGCGGTCACGGTGCTCGACGCGGTGCGCGAGTCGGGCCAGGTGCCGGCCGAGGACTTCCCGGCCGTCGTCGGGCGCATCTCGTTCTTCGTCGACGCGGGGATCCGCTTCGTCGAGGAGATGTGCAAGATGCGGGCGTTCACGCGCCTGTGGGACCGCATCTGCCTCGAGCGCTACGGCGTCCGTGACGAGAAGCTGCGCCGCTTCCGGTACGGCGTCCAGGTGAACTCGCTCGGGCTCACCGAGAGCCAGCCCGAGAACAACGTGCAGCGCATCGTGCTCGAGATGCTCGGCGTGACGCTGTCCAAGGACGCTCGGGCGCGGGCGATCCAGCTCCCGTGCTGGAACGAAGCGCTCGGACTCCCGCGCCCGTGGGACCAGCAGTGGTCGCTGCGCATCCAGCAGGTCCTCGCCTACGAGTCCGACCTGCTCGAGTACGGCGACCTGTTCGACGGGTCGAAGGTCGTGGAGGCGAAGGTCGGCGACCTGTGCGAGGCCGCGTGGGCGGAGCTCGAATGGGTGCTCGACGGCGGTGGCGCGTTCGCCATGATCGACGAGGTCAAGGGCAGGCTCGTGCAGTCGAACGCCGAGCGGGTGCGCGAGATCGAGACCGGTGAGCACCCGGTCGTGGGCGTGAACGTCTTCACCGAGACGGAGCCGTCGCCGCTCGTCGCCAGCCTCGGCGGCGAGGCCGCGATCCTGACGCCCGACGAGCGCGCCGAGCAGGAGCAGATCGACGCGATCCGGCAGTGGCGCGAGCAGCGCGACACCGAGGCGGTGGCGCGCGCGCTCGATGAGGTCCGTCGGGTCGCCGCGACGAGCGAGAACCTCTTCCCCGCGACGCTCGCGCTGGCGCGCGCTGGCGGCACCGTCGGCGAGTGGGCCGGCGCGCTGCGCGAGGTGTTCGGCGAGTACCGCGCGCCGACCGGCGTGGGCGCGGTCGCGGCCGCGCCCGTCGGCGGGATGGTCGAGGTACGCGACCGGGTCCAGGCGGCCGCGAAGGAGCTCGGCGGCCCGGTGCGGCTCCTCGTCGGCAAGCCCGGCCTCGACGGCCACTCGAACGGCGCCGAGCAGATCGCGGTCGCCGCGCGCGACGCAGGCATGGAGGTGGTGTACCAGGGGATCCGGCTGACCCCGGCGCAGATCGCGGCCGCGGCGCGCGACGAGGACGTCGACGTCGTGGGCCTGTCCGTCCTCTCGGGCTCGCACCTCGAGCTGGTGCCCGAGACGATCCGGCTCCTGCGCGACGCCGGCGTCGACGCGCCCGTGGTCGTCGGCGGGATCATCCCCGAGGCCGACCAGCCCCGCCTCGGCCAGGCCGGCGTGGCCCGCGTCTACACCCCCAAGGACTTCCGCCTCGTCGACATCGTCGGGGACCTGGCCCAGCTCGCCATCGACCACCGCCGCGAGGAACATCGCCGCGATTCGTCAATTCCGGGCGGCACCCGGCCGATGGAAAGGGCGTGATGGATCGCCGGCTGGTGATCTCGGTCTGCGCGGCCGTCGCCGCCCTCGCGGCGGGCGTCGCCGCGGCCGTGGTCGACGCACCCGTGCTCGGGATCGTCGCGGGCATCGCGGGGATCGTGAGCGGGGTCGCCGCGGCAGCGTTGGCGGTGCGGCTGCGGTCCTCCGAGGACCAGCTCGTGTCGGTCGGCAAGGACCTCCAGCGCCTGCGCCGCGAGCTGGACACGCTCGCGGCGATCTTCGCCGAGGAGGCGACTCGCCGGCAGGCGGACGACGCCGCCGCGGCGGGCGCGAGCGCCGCCAACCCCGCGGCTGACGTCTTCGACGCGGTCTCGGGGCTCCTCGACGAGCGGTTCTTCGCGGTGACGGTCCAGCAGCGCGTCGCCGCGGCGCGCCGGCAGCTGCAACCGGTCTCGGTGGTGCTGTTCGAGCTCGACGGGTTGGACGGCGCGGGCGACGAGGCTCGCGACCAGGCGGTCGCGGTCCTCGGCGACGTCGTCCGGCGGACCCTGCGCGAGTGCGACGTCGTGTGCCGACTCGGCGAGGTGCTCGCCGGCGTCGTGCTCGAGGACACCGCCGAGGCGGGCGCGGTGTGGGCGGCCGAGCGGGTGCGGGGGACGTTGCACGCCAGCGCCGCGGGCGGGACGCTCACGATCTCGGCCGGGATCGCGTGCTACCCGTCGCACGCGCTCGGCGCCGCCGAGCTCGTCGCGATGGCCGGCAACGCGCTCGGCTCCGCCCGCGCCCGGGGCCGGGATCACGTCGAGGTGGCGCAGGCCGAGTAGGTCGGCGCGGTCACGTCAGGTCGACGCGCGGGACCGAGCCCTCGCGATGGCGACGCGGCGGCGAGCGGCGTCGAAGCGGTCGCGGGCGACGACGAGACGGCGGTGCGCGACCAGCTCGGCCCGGGCCAGCTCGTGGTAGCGGTCCAGTTGCGCCGCACCCCACGCCTCCCGGCCCCGCCGCCGGACCAGGCCGGCGAGCTCGCGGTGGATCGCGTCGAGCTCGCCCAGCAACGCGCACAACCGGTCGCCCGCCGCGGCGACCGCCAGCTCCGCCGGTTCGCCCCGGCCGTCGTCCTCGCCGGTCACGCCACCGACCAACCGGCCAGCCACGCGTGGTCGCCGCCGGCGTCTGCCACACGGGTGAACGCGCGCAGGGCCCGGACCATCGCCCGACGCTGGGTGGACGGCAGCTTCTCGACGATCGCGGCGATCTCCTCGCGGCGCCGGCGGGTCACCGTGTTGACGAGCTGCCGGCCGGCGGGCGTCAACGTGACGACCTGCTCGCGGCGGTCGTGGTGGGCGGACCGGCGGGCGACGAGCTTCTTGGCGACGAGCCGCCGCGACATGCGTGTCGCGGTCGACGCGTGGACACGGAGCTCCTCGGCGAGCTCACCGACGCTGCACGGGCCCCGCGCGTCGACGGCGGCGAGGGCTCGGAACTGGGGCAGCGTGAGGTCCGCGGCGACCTCCTCGAGCGTCGCGGTGGCGATCCCGACGAACACGCGGGACGCGGCCAGGACGGCGTCGACCACGTCGACGAGGTCGGCGTCACCGTCGGGCGGATTCATCTGCACATCGCATCCGTTCCCGCGGGCGACATCGCCCATTCATCCTGGTGATGCCCTCATGAACTGGATCGCCGTGCCGATCGCGCGATAGTGAACGTTGCAGGGTGCAACTGTAGCCACGATCGGCCGCCGGGAGCCGCACCGTCCCGGACGAGCCGGGACGAGAGCCCGGACGCGACACCAGCGGGGAGCACGAGCAGGGAGGAAGGGCTCTTGCACATCGAGCAGACCACCGAGCGGTACCGGTTCGCCTGCCGTGCGTGCGGCGCGCACTGGGCGTGGGACTACGACGTCCGCCGCCACGAGTACCCGGGTGACACCGTCGTCGAGGCCTACTCGCGTGACGGGCGGTCGGTCGTCCCGCCGACGTGCGAGCCGCGCTGCCCGTCGTGCGGCGGGGTCCAGGCGTCGGTCGTCGGGGTGACGACGCTGTCCACGACCGCGCCCGCCTGACCGTCGCGGCGCCGCGACGACGCGACCGCCGCGGCGCTGTCCACAGCGCGTCCACAGGCGAAGGGGCCGCGTCCACACGTGGTCCACAAGTGGTCCACAGGGTGCTCTGGAAAAGCTCGGGACGATCGGCCAGAATGACCGTCACACGTCCCGAGGAGGTCGTTGGGGCCGGCCGGGAGACCGGCGTTCTCTACTCCGACCCTCCTCGGGACGGTTCGCGTCCGAGACCGAGCTCGTCGAGCACCTCGTCGGTGTCCGCGCCGAGCGCGCGTCCCGCGTGACGCACCTCGGGCGGCGTGCGCGACATCCGCGCGACGGGCGCCTGCATGAGCACCCCGTCCACCTCGACGAGCGCCTGCCGCTCGCGCACGTGGGGGTCGGCGACGACGTCGGCCATCGAGTAGACGGGCGCGATCGCGGCCTCGGCGCGCTCGAAGGCGTCGAGAACCTCCGCGGACGGCCGGCGCGCGATCCACTCGCGCACGAGACGCTCGAGATCGTCGCGGTGCTCGACGCGACGCGCGAACGTCGCGAACCGGTCGTCCCGGCCGACTCCGAGCAACTCCGCGACGCGACACGCGACCGAGTCGGTCGACGTCGACACCGCGACCCACACACCGTCCGCGCAGCGGTAGGTGCCACGCGGCGTGCTGTACGGGATCCCCGACCCGAGACGCGGTTGCAGGTACCCGAAGGACGCGTACGCGGCGGGGAGCGCGCCCATCATCTGCAGCATGGTCTCCAACAGGTTGACGTCGACGACCTGACCCTCACCGGTCCGGTCGCGATGTCGCAACGCGACCATGACCGCGAACGCGCCCGCGAGCGCGGTGATCTCGTCGGTCAGCGCGATCGGTGGGAGCAGCGGCGCGCCATCCGGTTCGCCGCTCAGTCCCGCGAACCCGCTCATCGCCTCCGCGATCGTCGCGAAGCCCGGGCGTCGCGCGTACGGGCCGTCTTGACCGAAGCCGCTGACGCGCAAGACGACGAGGCGCCGGTTGCGCGCGAGCAACGTGTCCGGCGCGAGGCCGAGACGTTCGAGCGTCCCCGGTCGCATGTTCTCGACGAGCACGTCCACGCTGTCGACGAGACGCAGCAACGCGTCCATGCCGCGCTCGGTCTTCAGGTCGAGCACCACCGCGCGCTTGTTGCGGGCGACGATCTTCCAGATCAGCGACGCACCGTCACGCGGATCGGCCCAGCCCATGTGGCGGGCCGTCTCACCGGCGGGTGGCTCCACCTTCACGACGTCGGCGCCGTAGTCGGCCAGGTGCCGAGCCGCGCCCGGTGCGGCCAGCACGCTCGCCATGTCGATCACCCTGAGCCCGTCCAGTGCCTGCATCGAGGCGCAGGATACGGGCGGAGCTACCAGGCCGGACGGCCCCGGATCAGCTCCGTGACCTCGTCGGCCGGGCGGGGCTTGGCGAAGTGGTAGCCCTGCGCGAGGTCACAGCCGAGGACGCGCAACAGCTCGAGCTGCTCCTCCGTCTCGACACCCTCGGCGATCGTCGTGAGGTCGAGCGTGTGGCCGAGCTCGACGACCGCCGACACGATCGCCTGGTCCTGCGGCCGGGCGTCGAGCTCGCGCACGAACGAGCGGTCGACCTTGACGACGTCGACGGGGAAGTTCCGCAGGTACGTCAACGACGAGTAGCCCGTGCCGAAGTCGTCGATCCCGAGACGGATGCCACGCGACTTCAGCGCCTCGAGGTTGTCCATCACCGAGTTCACGGCGTCCATGAACACCGTCTCGGTCATCTCGAGACAGAGCTGCTCGGCCGGGACACCGGACTCGTCGAGCGCGCGCTGCACCTGGTAGGCGAGCGACGGGTGCGCGAGCTGGCGACCGGACACGTTCACGGCCATGTGGAGCTCCTGCAGCTCCTCGGGCAACATCGTGCGCCAGCGCGCGAGCTGCCGGCACGCCTCCTCGAGCACCCAACGGCCGATCGCACCGATGAGACCGCTCTCCTCCGCGACCGCGATGAACTCGTCGGGTCCGATCAGACCGCGAGTCGGGTGCTCGAGACGCAACAGCGCCTCGACGCCGATGATCGTTCCGTGCTCGAGGCTCACGATCGGCTGGTAGTGCAACCGGAACCGGTCGTGCGCAAGCGCTTCGCGCAGCTCCGACTCCATCTCGACGCGCGCGGTCGTCTGCCTACGCAACCGCTCGTCGTACATCTCGAAGCACGCGCGTCCGCGACCCTTCGCGCGGTACATCGCGGTGTCGGCGCGCCGCAGCACCTCGACCGGGTCGTCGTCCGCGGAGCACGTCAACGCGACGCCGATGCTCGGCGACACCGAGAGGTTGCGGCCCGCGAGCGACACCGGCTCCGAGATCGCGTCGAGCAGCCGCTCGGCGATGCCGATCGCGTCGCGCTCGTCGCCGAGGCCGCCGCACACGACGACGAACTCGTCGCCACCCAGGCGGGCGACGGTGTCCGGTGGACGGACGACGGTCTCGATGCGCCGGCTCACCTCGATGAGCAGCTGGTCGCCGGCCTCGTGCCCGAGGTCGTCGTTGACCCGCTTGAACCGGTCCAGATCCAGGTAGAAGACGGCGACCGCGGTGTCGCGCCGGCTCAGGTCGTCGAGCTCGTGCTGCAGCCGGTCCATCAGGACGCGCCGGTTGGACAGGCCCGTGAGCGGATCGTGGAGCGCCTGCGCGACGAGCCGCTCCTCCGCCGCGCGCCGGGCCGTGACGTCGGCCATCTGCAGGATCGCGTAGTGCGGGCGGCCGTCGAGGTCGGGCACGGCGCGCATCGTGAGGTGGACCCAGACGACCTCGCCGTGCGCGTGCACGATCGGCTGCTCGTGCTGGTGGGACGCAGTCTCTCCGCTGATCAGCCGCGCGAGCGCGTCGACCTCCTCCTGACGCTCGGACGCCTCGGTGAGCTCGTAGGGCGCGCGCCCGATGAGCTCGACCTCCGAGTAGCCGGTGAGGTTCGAGTAGGCCTTGTTCACGTGGACGATCCGGCCGGGCTCCTCGCCCGCCAGGTCGACGAGCGCCATCCCGATCGGGGCGTCCTCGAACGCGACGCGGAAGCGTTCCTCGCTGAGCTCGAGCGCGGCCTGCGTCGCGACCCTTCCCGCGTACTCGTGCGCGAACGCGAGCGCGGTCGCGGCGCGGTCGGCGATGTCGCGCGCGAACGGCAGGTCACGACGCGCGAACCGGCGGTGCGAGTCGCGTGTGGCCACGAGCGTCAGGGCCCCGATCGTCCGGCCGCGCGTGACGAGCGGGACGATCACGCACGACCGCACCTCCGCAGCGCGGAGCAGCTCGAGATGCCGGTCGTCGACGGCGAGCTCCTCGAGACGCTCGCGGTCGACATCTGTCACGACGCGCGCGATCCCGGAGCGCAGGTGCTCGTCCGGGAGCGTCCCGTCGGGACCGACTACGTAGCGCCAGTACAGCTCGTACAGGACGGGCAGCTCGTGCTCGTCGCGGTGTGCGAGACCGACGCGGGCGGCACCGGTGTCGTCGACGACGTACACGGACGCCCAGTCCGCGACCTCCGGCACGAGCAGTCGCGGCAGCAGCTCGACGATCGTCTCGTAGTCCTGCGACTCGATGCGTTCCGAGAGCTCCGACACGAACCGCTCGCGGTCGCGCGCGACGCGCTCGGCCTCCTCGGCCTGCGTCCGTTCGATCGCGACCGCGATGCGCTCGGCGGCGAGGCGGAGCAGCTCGACGTCGCTCTCGTGGAACCGATCGGGCGTCACGCTGCTCACGTGGAGCACACCGACGAGACGATCGTTCACGAGCAGCGGGACACCGACGATGCTGCGGATCCCCTTCGCGCGCAGCGACGCCGCGATGTCGCCGGGATCGACGTCGCCCGCGATCGCGGGCTCGCGCGTCTGCGCGATGTGACCGGCGAAGCCCTCGCCGATGTCGAGGACCTCGTCGTCCTCCGCGCGCTCGACGCCGATCGTCGTGCCGACCGCGAGCCGGTCGTCGTCGGTGACGAGCCGGATGCGCGCGCTGTCGGCGTCGAGCACGCGCGCGAGTCGCTCGAGGAGCGCGTGCAGCAGCTCGTCGAGGTTGAGCCGCGCGATCGCGACGTCCGTGATCTCCTGGAGCTGCCGCAAGCGGCGCGTGGTCTCGACGTTGGCGGCGTACACACGGGCGTTGTCGATCGCGAGCGCCGCCCGGTCGGCGACGTCGCGGACGAGGTTGAGCTCGTCGCGGGTGTAGGCCGGGGCGTCGGCCGCACGCGCGGTTGCCACCGAGCCGAACGTCTCGCCGCGCGCCGTCAGCGGCACGATGATCAACGACGACAGCGGGAACCCGGAGACGAGGTCGCGATGGCGCGGGTCCACGTTGGCCTCGAGCACCTGGGGCGAGACGTGCGGCACGAAGATCGTCTCGCCCGACAGCACCGCTCCGGCCCAGCCCGTGTCGAGATCCGGTGCCGCGCTCGAGTACGCGTGTCGCAGCGCGCGAGCCGCCCGGACCCCGGGGACGTCCATCCCGACCGGGGTGAGCCTGCCGTCGTCGCCCACCAGCGACACGACGCAGGCGTCGCCGACCATCAGCCGGACCCGCTCCGCGACCACCTGCGCCGACGCGTGGAGGTCCTCGAGCGACGCGCTGAGCTGCTGCGTGAAGTCCGCGATCAGCTCGGCCCGCGCGGCCTGCTCGCGCAGATCGTCGGGTTCGGGCCGGTCTGCGGGCTGACGCGGCGATGGCCGACCGCGGCCGTCCCGATTCGCACGACGGTGGCGGCCGAGCGGTCGCACCACGGGCACGTTCCCCTTCGACTCGACCTGCCCCCGATCTTGCTGCAACGTACCCCGCGACGCGGGGATATCCAACAAATAGTGTTCGCGCGAACGCGATGCGCGCGCAGCCGGTCAGAATCGGTGTGTAAAGCAGCGCGCGTCGAGCGGACCGAGGGCGTAGTCGCGGTACAGGCCCGCGAACATCGGCCGCGTGCGCTCGGTCCACACGAGCGCCTCCGGCGACGAGATGCGCCGGACGACCTGCGTGTAGCCGCCCTCGTGCACGCGGTACTCGGCCCAGCAGCCCGGATAGTCCTTCGTCGCCCCGATCTCGACGAAGGGCACCGCGCCTGAACGCGCGAAGCGCCGCACCCGGTTCCGGTGGGTGTGGCCGGCGAAGTACCCGACCACGTTGGGCCGGCGGGCAACGACGTCCACCAGCGCGTCGCTGTCGTCGGGGTGGATGCCGAAGTAGGTGGGGTTGCGGTCGTGACTCTCGACGTTCCAGCAGTGGTGGTGCCCGAACACGAGGACGGGGCCGCTTGTCGCGGCGACCACGTCGTCGAGCCACGCGAGCTGGTCGCGGCCCAGCCGCCCGCGCTCGATCCCCGGGATGACGGTGTCGAGCACGGCGAGCGTCACGCCCGGGAGCTCGACGGCGTAAGGCGCACCCTCGACAGCGAGCGTCGGGTCGATCATCCCGTCGTGGTTGCCCCGCACGTGATGGGCGTGCGGGCCGAGTCGCCCGTACGCGTCGAGGAACTGCGCGTACTCGTCCTCGGTGCCCAGGTTCGTGAGGTCGCCCTTGACGACGACCGCGTCGGGGCCGAGCGCGCCGATCTCCGCGATCGCGGCGCGGTTCATCGTCTGCGGATAGGGCTCCTCGCCGGGCTCGGAGCGCAGCACCGGCCCGAGCTCGGCGGGGTCGACGTCACCGATGCGCCCGCACTCGACCTCGCCGAAGTGCACGTCGTTGACCGTCGCGACCGTCGCGACGAGACGGCCGGCGGGCCGGGCGAGCGTCGTCACCTCGCGCGGGAGATGGGCATCGTGACGCGCGCCTTCGACGTCGACCGCGTACCGGGTCGCGGGCTCGAGACCGTCGACGCGCGCCACGTGATGCGGGCCCGTCGTACGGACCTCGCGGTCGCCGACGCGTGTGGTGACCTCGACGCCGGGATCGGTGACGAACGTGACGACGACCTCGTCCGGGCCGACGGTCATCACCTCGGCGTCGCGGACGGCGGGGGCCACGGACGGTCAGGCGCGACGACGGCGACCGAGCCGGCCGTACAGCCGCCACGATCCGCGCTGCAGCGACGCGCGCCGTGAGCTGAGGCGCGAGACGTGCACCCAGGCGTCGAGCCGGTCGGGGTCGTCCGGGCCTGACGTGTCGACGACCGCGACGGGCTGCGTCAACGACCCGACCGCGGCGACGATCGCGGCGACCTCGTCCGGCGTCGCGGACGGCGACACGACGCGGAGGACGGGTCGCGACGAGTTGTCGTGCGTCGTCACAGCGGCATGTTCCCGTGCTTGCGCTGCGGCAGCTTCTCCTTCTTGCTGCGCAGCATCTCGAGCGAGCGCACGAGCACGGCGCGCGTGTCGCGCGGGTCGATGACGTCGTCGACGTAGCCGCGCTCGGCCGCGCTGTACGGGTTCGAGAACCGCTCGGTGTACTCGTCGATGAGCTGCGCGCGTCGCGCGTCGCTGTCCTCGGCCGCCTCGATCTCCTTGCGGAAGATGATGTTGACCGCACCCTGCGAGCCCATCACCGCGATCTCGCCGGAGGGCCACGCGAACGCGAGGTCGGCGCCGATCGACTTCGAGTTCATGACGACGTACGCACCGCCGTAGCCCTTGCGCGTGATCACCTGGACGCGCGGAACCGTCGACTCGCAGTACGCGTACAGCAGCTTGGCGCCGTGGCGGATGATCCCGCCGTACTCCTGGTCGGTCCCCGGCAGGAACCCGGGCACGTCGACGAACGTGACGAGCGGGATGTTGAACGCGTCGCACGTCCGCACGAAGCGCGCCGCCTTCTCGGACGCGTCGATGTCGAGACAGCCCGCGAGCACCTGTGGCTGGTTGCCGACGATGCCGATGGCGCGGCCGTTCAGGCGTCCGAACCCGCAGATGATGTTCATCGCCCAGTACGGCTGGACCTCGAGGAACTCGCCGTCGTCGACGATCTCGGCGATCACCTTCTTCATGTCGTACGGCTTGTTGGGCGCGTCGGGGATGAGATCGAGGATCGCGTCGCATCGCCGCTCGGGGTCGTCCTCGGGCTCGAACGCGGGCGGGTCCTCGAGGTTGTTCGACGGCAGGAACGACAGCAGGTAGCGCACCTGCTCCAGGCAGGTCTGCTCGTCGTCGTAGACGAACGTCGCGACGCCCGACTTCGACGCGTGCGTCATCGCACCGCCGAGCTCCTCCTGCGTGACGTCCTCACCGGTCACCGTCTTCACGACGTCGGGCCCCGTGATGAACATGTGGGAGGTGCCCTTGGTCATGAAGATGAAGTCGGTCATCGCGGGCGAGTAGACCGCGCCGCCGGCACAGGGGCCGAGGATCACGCTGATCTGCGGCACGACACCCGACGCCTTGACGTTGCGGAAGAAGATCCCGCCGTAGGACGCGAGCGAGACCACGCCCTCCTGGATCCGCGCGCCCGCGCCGTCGTTCAGGCCGATCATCGGCGCGCCGACCGACTCCGCGAGGTCCATCACCTTGTGGATCTTCTCGGCGAACACCTCGCCGAGCGCCCCTCCGAAGACGGTGAAGTCCTGCGAGAACACGAACACCTTCCGGCCGTCGATCGTCCCCCAGCCGGTGACGACCCCGTCGGTGAGTGGTCGCGTGTTCTCGATGCCGAACCCGTGGGCGCGGTGGCGGGCGAGCATGTCGAGCTCGACGAACGACCCCGGGTCGAGCAGCAGCTCGAGACGCTCGCGCGCGGTCAGCTTCCCGCGCTGGTGCTGGCGCTCGATCGCCTTCTCGCTCCCCGCGTGGAGCGCCTGCTCCTTCAGCTGCGAGAGCTGCTCGAGACGCTCGTGGATCGGGTGGACGGGCGGCGCGACGGCGGGACCTCCGGCCCCTTCGCCCTCGGCACTCGCGACTTCGATGTCGGTCTCCTCGACGGCCATGCGGACAAGCCTACGTTCCGGCCCGTTCGTGTGATCCCGCCGGGCACGTGCCGCCCCCGCGCCGTAGTGTGCGCCGGTGGCCGAGGACACGACGGCCGGCGACCTCGGTGTGCGCGCCTTCCTCGTGCGCGTCGCGCCCATCGCGCTCGCCGGGCTCGCGATCCGCGTCGTCTACGTGCTCGTGTTCCGCATGCACACGAAGCTCAGCGGCGACGAGGTCTTCTACTCGTACCAGGCGAATGCGCTCGCCGACGGCAAGGGCTTCAACTCGCCGTTCACGGGGAAGCCCGCCGCCGACCACCCGCCGCTCACCGCGATCGTCCTGACGCCGGCGTCGTGGATCTGGCACCACAGCGTGCTCGCGCAGCGGCTGACCATGGCGCTCGTCGGCACGATCCTCGTCGTCGTCATCGGGCTGCTCGCGCGCGAGATCGCGGGGAACCGGGCCGGGCTGATCGCCGCCGCGCTCGCCGCGGTCTACCCGGGCTTCGTCGTCGCCGACGGCGTCGGCATGTCGGAGCCGATTGCGGCGGTGTTCGTCGCCGCCACACTCTTGTTCCTCTACCGGCTCCTGCGGCGCGACGACGGGCGCCCGCTCGTCGACGCCGCGCTCGCCGGCGTCGCGCTCGGGCTCGCGGTGCTGACGCGCGCCGAGCTCGCCCTCCTCCTCGTCCTCGCGGTCGTGCCGGTGGTCTGGATGTGCCGGGGCACCGTGAAGCGACGCCTCGTGCTCGGGAGCGCGGCAGTCGTGGCGTTGCTCGTCGTGCTGGCGCCCTGGGTCGCGTTCAACCTCGCCCGGTTCGAGAAGCCGGTGTACGTGTCGTCGAACGACGGGCTCACGCTCGTCGGCGCCAACTGCCCGGCGACCTACTCGGGCCCGACCCTCGGCGCCTGGGACCTCGCGTGCGCGAACCCGCAGCCGGACGTGGCCGACCAGTCGGTCGCCGACGGCATCTACCGCCGGCGCGCGTACCACTACGTGCGCACGCACTTCGACCGATTGCCGGTCGTCGTCGCGGCACGCTTCGGGCGCGCGTGGAGCCTGTTCCGCCCCTTCCAGACGGCCCGCTTCGCACAGGAGGAAGGGCGGCCGCTACGCGCGTCCGAGCTCGGGGTGCTGGCGTTCTACCCGCTGGTGGCCGTCGCGGTCGTCGGCGCCTGGGTGCTCCACCGCCGCCGCGTGACCCTCGTCCCGCTGCTCGCGACCGTGGTCGCGGTGACGATCGTCGCGGTCGGCTTCTACGGGTCGATCCGCGACCGCGAGCCCGCGGAGGTCGCGTTCGTCGTGCTCGCCGCCGTCGCGATCGACGCGCTCCTGTCACGCGCCCGCGAACGCGACGTGGCCCCGCCGCACGAACGACGGGACCACGGTGAGCGTACGGGAGCGGGGGAAGCGGCTCAGGCGGAGGCGGGTACCTCGACGGTCTCCTGACCGGGGAGCGCCTGCGTCTGGCCGACGTGGATCTCGACCTTGCGCGGCTTCGCCTGCTCGGCCACGGGGATCGTCACGCGCAGCACACCGTGCTCGTAGTTGGCCTGGACCCGGTCGCCGTCTAGCGCGTCGCCGAGGAGCAGCTGGCGGGAGAACCGGCCCTGGGGCCGCTCGCGGACCAGGATCTCGTCGCCCTCCGCCGGCCACCACGACCGCTCCGCCGTGACGGTCAGCACGTTCCGCTCGACCGTGACGTCGATCGACTCCGGCGCGACACCGGGCAGGTCGAAGCGGGCCTCGACCGTGTCACCGTGGCGCACGGCGTCCATCGGGACCCAGGGCGCACGGGTGGGGCTGCCGAAGAGCTGGTCGGTGAAGCGGTCCAGCTCGCGGAACGGGTCGTAGCGCATCAGCATCTCGCGTACCTCCTGACGGACCGGACCGCTCCTCGCGGCCGGTGCTCGTGACACCGTCAGTATAGGAAAAGCTGAGTGCAACGCCAATAGGTTTTGTGATGGCGGAAGGGTCACCCCTCCTGGACGAGCTCGATGAGCGTGCCGAACGCCGTCTTCGGGTGCACGAAGGCGACGGTCGTGCCCCGGCTGCCGGGCCGGGGCTGCTCGTCGATGACCCGGAAGCCGTGCTCCTTCACCGAGTCCAGCGCCGCGGCCACCGAGTCGACCCGGTACCCGACGTGGTGGATCCCCTCCCCTTTCGACTGGAGGTACTTGGCCACCGTCGAGTCGTCTCGCACCGGTGTCAGCAGCTGGATGTAGGAGTCGGCCACCTTCAGCAGCGCCTCCTCGACGCCGTCCTTCTCGACGACCTCGCGGTGCGCGACCTCGCAGCCGTAGGTGTCGCGGTAGTACGCGATGGCGGCCTCGAGGTCGTTGACCGCGATCGCGACGTGGTCGATCTCCGTCAGCAGCATGCGCGGAAGTGTACGAGCCGGTCTCGACGCGCGGTTGAGCCCACGGGGGACCGGTCGTACCGTGTCCGACGGTCAGGCGCCGGCGTCGTGGGAGGGGCGCCCGTGCGCACGCGACTCACGGCCGGACTCGCCGCGGCGGCACTGGCGGTCGCACTCGCGGGTGCTGGACGCAACCCGGCGCCGACGCGCACCGTGACGCGTCGCTGATCGTGTCGCCGGGGATCGACACGTCGAACGTCGCGTCGCTCACGTCCGCGTGGACACACCAGCTGACGGCGAGCCCGGCGAACGATCCGATCGTCGTGCCGAACCGCGTGTACGTCACGGACGGCGTGACCGCGTACGCGCTCGACCTCGGGGGCGGTGCCGAGGCCTGGCACCAGACCGTCGCGGTACCGCCGACGCAGGACCCGTACAGCCACATCAGCGACGTCACGCTGCACGGCAACCAACCGCTCGTCCCGTTCAACGCCTTCAACGGCGGCGGCATCCACGCGTACGACGTGAACGGCGGCTCACCGCTCGCAGACGTGAGCGGACGTCCGCCGCCGTCGGGACCTCGGAGCTCGCGCTCGGCGAGAAGAGCACGCTGCTCGCCTTCCCGGTCACGGACCCGACGTGCAGCACCGTGAACGGCAACACGGTGTGCGACCCCTCGTGGAGCGCGTCGCTCGACTCGACCGCACGCTTCCCGGTGCTGTCGAGCGACGAGTCCACGGTCTACGTCACGACCGCGAACGGCACGCTGTACGCGATCGACGCCACGAACGGGAACGTCCTCTGGCACGCAGCCGTCGGCGCGAGCAGCCCGCCGGCCCTCAGCGGCGGCACGGTCTTCGTCGGGACGAGCGCGGGCACGCTCGTCGCGCTCGACGGCGCGGGCTGCGGCCAGACGACGTGCACGCCGCTGTGGTCGGGGACGACGAGCGCGACGACGCGCGTGCAGCCGGCCGTCGCGGGCGGGGTCGTCTCCACGGGTTCGGACGACGGCTCGCTGCACGCGTTCTCGGCCGCGGGATGCGGCAACGCGACGTGCACCGCGCTGTGGACGTACCAGACGGGCAGCAAGGTCACGGGCGCGCCCGTCCTCGGCGCGAACCATCTCGTCGTCGGCACCGCAGACGGCAACGTGCGCGCGTTCGCGGTGCGCTCAGGGAGCTGAGCGCGTCCCCTCCGCCTACGCGTCGTGACGGCGGAACAGCGTGATCTGCGGCAGCAGCCGCTCACGCATCTCAGGATCCGTCACGCCGAGGCCCTCGTCGGGGGCGAGCACGAGGATGCCGAGCTTGCCCTCGTGCAGGTTGTGGTGCACCTCGTACGCGGCCTCACCGGTCTCGTCGAGGCTGAACGTGCGTGACAGCGTCGGGAACACCTTGCCCTCGCAGATCGCGCGGTTGGCCTCCCACGCCTCGCGGTAGTTCGCGAAGTGACACCCCTTGATGGTCTTCAGCATCATCCAGAGGTAGCGGTTGTCGTACTCGATCATGAACCCCGACGTCGCGGCGCACGTGATCACCATCCCGCCGCGCTTGCAGACGAACACCGACGCACCCATCGTCTGACGGCCCGGGTGCTCGAACACGATGTCGGGGTCGCGCCCGATCCGATCGCGGATGGCCTTCCCGAGGCGGCGCCACTCCGACGGGTCCTGCGTGTGCTCGTCGCTCCAGAACCGGAAGCCCTCAGCCTTGCGGTCGATGACGTGCTCGACACCCATCTCGTGCAGGAGCGCGGCGCGCTCGGGTGACGACACGATGCCGACGGGCGTGCCGCCGCCGTTCAGCACGTACTGACACGCATAGGCGCCGATGCCGCCGCTCGCGCCCCAGATCAGCACGGCCTGGCCCTGCGTCATCTGCGCGCCGTTCGGGCTGACGATCATGCGGTAGCTCGTCGAGTTCGTCAGCGCGTTGACCGCGGCCTCCTCCCAGGTGAGGTGCGCGGGCTTGGGCATCAGCTGGTTCGCCTTCACGAGCGCGATCTCCGCGAGGCCCCCGTAGTTCGTCTCGAAGCCCCAGATGCGCTGGTTCGCGGCGAGCATCGAGTCGTCGTGCGCCGTCGGGTCCTGGTCGTCGACGTGGTTGCAGTGCACGGTGACGCGGTCGCCCGGCTTCCAGTTGCGGACCGCGGAGCCGACCCGCAGGACCACACCGGACGCGTCGCTGCCCATGATGTGGAACGGCTGGTCGTGCCGCTTCCCCCAGACGCTCTCCTTGCCGAGGCGCTTGAGGAACCCGAACGTGGGCAGCGGCTCGAAGATCGACGTCCACACCGTGTTGAAGTTGATCGCGCTCGCCATCACCGCGACGTACGCCTCGTCGGGCGCGAGCTCGGGGATCGCGATGTCGTCGACGTGGGTCGACTTGCGCGGGTCCTTCTCGTCGGACGGGACGCCGGCGAACATCTCCTGCTCGTCGGCCCGGACGACCGCGGCCCGGAAGCTCTCCGGCAGCGGGAGCGCGCCCAGCTCGTCGCCGGGGGCCTCGTCGAGGATGGCGGTGCGAATCGCGTCGATCTCGGTAGCCATGGCGCGTGAACCTACCCGCCCCGGACCGGCGCGACGACCTGGGGCTACCATCCGGTAACTCGGGTACAACGCTCGTCGCGCACCCGCGTCTCCTGGGAGGACAGATGCCCGGCTCCGTGATCGTCTCGTCGGCCCGTACCCCGATCGGCAAGCTGTCCGGTGCACTCGCGTCGTTCACCGCCATGGACCTCGGCGGGTTCGCGATCAAGGCCGCGCTCGAGCGGGCCGGGATCTCGGGCGACCAGGTCGACTACGTCCTCATGGGCCAGGTGCTCCAGGCCGGGCAGGGCCAGATCACCGCGCGGCAGGCCGCCGCGAAGGCCGGCATCCCGATGACGGTGTCCGCGATGACGGTCAACAAGGTGTGCCTGAGCGGGATCGACGCCATCTACCTCGCCGACCAGATGATCCAGGCCGGCGACGCGCAGGTCGTCGTGGCGGGCGGCATGGAGTCGATGACGAACGCGCCCTACCTGCTCCCGGGCGCCCGGGCGGGATACCGCATGGGCAACGGGGAGCTCATCGACTCGATGATCAACGACGGGCTGTGGTGCGCGTTCGACGCCGTCCACATGGGCGCGGGCACCGAGCAGTACTGCGGGAAGGTGGGCGGCATCAGCCGCGAGCTGCAGGACGAGGTCGCCGCGAAGAGCCACGAGCGCGCCGCCGCCGCGGTCAAGGACGGGCGCTTCACCGAGGAGATCACGCCGGTCAGCATCCCGCAGCGCAAGGGCGACCCCGTGCTCGTCGAGAACGACGAGGGCATCCGACCCGGGACGACGACGGAGAGCCTCGCCGCGTTGAGGCCGGCGTTCTCGAAGGACGGGTCGATCACCGCCGGCAACGCGTCGCAGATCTCCGACGGCGGCGCGGCTGTCGTCGTCATGAGCAAGGAGAAGGCCCAGCAGCTCGGCATCACGCCGCTCGCCGAGCTCGTCGGCTTCGGCATGACCGCGGGCCCCGACCCGTCGCTGCTCCACCAGCCGTCCGGCGCGATCAAGAACGCGCTCCAGCGTGCCGACCTGTCCCTGAATGACGTCGACCTGTTCGAGCTCAACGAGGCGTTCGCGGCGGTCGGCATCGCGTCGATGCAGGACCTCGGCATCGGCGACGACGTCGTCAACGTCAACGGCGGCGCGATCTCGCTCGGCCACCCCGTCGGCATGTCGGGTACCCGTGTGGTGCTCACGCTCGTCAACGAGCTCCGCCGCCGCGGCGGCGGCACCGGCGCGGCCGCGCTGTGCGGCGGCGGCGGCCAGGGCGAAGCGGCCATCGTCAGGACGCTCTGAGCACGCTCGTCGTGTGACCCGCCGGCGCGTCGCCCGCCGGCAAGCGGGTTAGGTTTCGTCGATGGATCCCGCGGCGTTGCGTCCGCTGGGTGTCGGCGAGGTGCTGGACGCGGCGATCCGCGTCTACCGCCAGAAGTTCCTCACGATGGTCAAGGCGGTCGCGATCGTCGTCGTGCCCGTTCAGGTCCTCAACGTGCTCGTCCGGTTGTCGCTCCCGACCGGGACGACGACCACCACGACGTCGTTCAACGGCAGCACGACGACGCAGGTGAACGGCGGCGACGCGGCGACAGTCGTCGCCGGCGTGCTCGTGCTCTTCGTCGTCGGCGTCGTGTCGGCCACGCTCGCGCAGGCCGCGTGCTTCAAGACGGTCGGTGACACGTATCTCGGTACCGAGTCGGACTGGCGGGGGTCGCTGCGCTTCGGCTTCTCCCGCTTCTGGTCCCTGCTGTGGCTGCTCGTGCTGCACGGGGTGCTGCTGCTCGTCGCGTTCGCCGCGTGCATCATCCCCGGGGTGTGGCTGTACGCGGCGTGGTCGGTCGCGATCCCGGTGCTCCTGATCGAGCACACCGGCGGGTTCCGTGCGCTGACGCGGTCGTACGACCTGGTGAAGGGTCGGTGGTGGCCGACGGCGGGCTCGCTGCTGCTCGCGAACATCCTGGCCTCGTTCGTTGCCGCCGTGTTCGGCGTCCTGGTCGTCCCCGCGCTCGTCGCCGGAGGCGGGCGCGCGACGACGACCGTCGCGGTCGTCAGTGGGATCACGAGCGCGATCGGGTCCGTGCTGACGACGCCATTCGTCGCCGCGGTGGTCACGGTCATCTACTTCGACCTGCGCGTCCGCAAGGAGGGGTTCGACCTCCAGCTGATGGCCTGGCGGATGGGTGTCGCGCCGCCTGCGGGCGGGTTCGTCCCGACCGGGATGCCGTGGACCCCCCAGACGGGCTGGCAGGGCTGGGGGCAGGGGAGCGGGACGTGGGGCGGGTCACCCGGTCCCGCGCCGACGCCCGGCTCCGCGTGGTCA
>DASRES010000071.1 GCA_035651955.1 Acidimicrobiia bacterium | reverse complement strand
TCACCATCCGGGCCGGCGGGCGCAGCTACCACGTGCCGCGGTCGTGGCTCGTCGACGTAGATCCGGCGGCGACCGCGTCGCGAGCGCTCGCCGCGGGCGGATTCGCGTCGCTCGTGCATGCGCAGCGAGTCGCCGTCGAGCCGGCGCTCGCGCCCGTGCGAGATGCGGGGAACGTGCTCGCCCAGATCGCGCGTGCAGGCCGGCGGGCGGTGTCGGCGAGGCTACGGGTCTCGGGTACGCGTGTGCTCACGACGCCGGCGCGTGACGGGCTCGCGCTCGACCGCGCTGCGCTCCTCCGACTTCTCGTCGGACGCGCCCGCGTGGTAGACGCCCCGTTCGCGCGCGTGCGGCCGTCGGTGTCGACTGCGGCGGTGCAGCGTGCGGCGGCGACGGCCGACCGTTTGCTCGCCGCGCCGGTCGCCGTCGACTTCCGCGGGGCACGCCGCGGCCGGCTGACGCAGGCTCAGCTAGGTCGCGCGCTCCGCCTACGCACACTGGGGCACGAAGTCGACGTCACGCTCGACGGCGACCTGCTCGCACGGCTCGTGCGGCCGCGCCTCGGCACGTGGATCGTCCGCGCGCACAACGCCAGGTTCATCGTGGCGGGCGGCCACGTGCACGTCGCACCGTCGCATCCCGGACGAGACGTGGCGCCGCGCCAGCTCGTGGCTGCGGTGACAGACGCCGCACTCGGCGACCATGTAGCGCGAGTCCAGCTTCTCCCGCGGCAGGCGGAGCTCACGACCGCGAAGGCACGCGCGCTCGGCATCACGCAGAAGCTCGTCTCGTACACCACGCAGATGGGCGAGTCGTCGTGGAACCGAATTCACAACGTGCATCTGATGGCCGACTTCATCGACGGGACGATCGTGAAGCCCGGCGAGGTCTTCTCGTTCAACAGGGTCGTCGGCCCCAGGACCGCGGCGCGCGGGTTCCTCGAGGGGCAGATGATCATCGGGTCGCTCGTGCTTCCGTCGATCGGGGGCGGCGTCTGTCAGACCGCGACGACGCTGTTCAACGACGCGTTCGAGCTCGGGCTGCCGATCCGCGAGCGCACGAACCACAATCTGTATCTCGCGCACTACCCGCTGGGACGGGACGCCACCGTGTCGTGGGGAGGCCCGGATCTCAAGTTCGAGAACGACATGAAGCACGGCCTGCTGATCAAGGCGTCGTACACCGATCAGACGTTGACGTTCACTGTGTTCGGGACGCCAGAGGGGCGGCGTGTCGTGTCGCACACCGGGCCGCAGACGAAGTGGACGTCGCCGTCGATGAACTACGCCGTCGACCCGACGGCGCGGCGCGGGTCGGTGCGCGTCGTGGCCGGGACCGGTGAGCAGGGGTTCGACGTGGAGGTCTGGCGGAGGGTCTACGACCGGAACGGGAAGCTGCTGCGCAAGGACGTCTTCAAGTCGCACTACATCCCGGACAGCCCGACGACGGTGTACGGCCCGGGGAGGACGCCGCCGAAGCCGTACATCGTGCTGCCGACGGTGACGTAGGACCTCCGGCGCTAGCGTCCTCGTAGTGTCGGCGTGCGCCTGTTGCTCGCGTTCGTGTCGGTGTGGTTTCCGCTCACCAGCGTGCCGAGCGTCGCGCACGTCGAGTGGAGATGCGGGACGCGTGGTGAGCAGGTCGCGGTTCGGCTGACGCCGCCGGTCGCGACGACCGTCGTGTACTTCGAGGGCCGGCGGCGAACGCTTAACGGGGGCGGGTTCGTCACGCCTTGGCAGCATGGGGTCGTGCGTGTTCGACTCGTGCAGACGACGGAGGCGCGCACGCTCGACGCGACGCTCACGATGTACTTCGACCGGGGCGGTTACTGCGAGCCGTACCTCCCGCCGCCCTTCACGCTCCGCGTTCGGCGCCTGTGAGCGACGCGTGTCCGACGCCGAGAATGCGTCATTGCGCATCTTCCTTGTGCGGTGCCGAAGGGTCGTCCGCGCAGCGGCGCTCGTAGCACGCGAGCACCTGCTCGACCGCTTCGTCGACGTCGTCCGTCATGTGCAGCAGCTCGATGTCGTCGGGCGAGATCATTCCGTCGCTGAGCAGGTCGTTGCGAATCCACTCGATCATCTCGCCCCAGTAGCTCGAATCGAAGAGGACGACGGGAAAGTGCTTGATCTT
>DASRES010000070.1 GCA_035651955.1 Acidimicrobiia bacterium | reverse complement strand
TGTACCTCAGCGAGGACGCGGTCAGGCGGCAGCTCCGCGCGTTGGCACGGTCGAGCGCGGCCGGTAGCCGACTCGCCGTGGATTTCTCACCGCCACCCGACATCGGCACGTCCCGAGATCGCCGCCGAATGGTCCAGCAGCGCGCCTTCGCGCCGGCAGTGGGGAGACCGTGAGGCTGCTCGTCGACCGTCCCCAGGCGGTCGAGCTCGTGGCCACGTCCGGTCGGAACGTCACCGAGGAGACGAGCCTGCGCGAAGCCGCGCGCGCTCTCGTCCGACGTGCATCAGGTCTCCCCGTCGACGCAGTGAGCGAGCACACAGCGCTCGTCGCCGGCATCCGCGCCTGAGCGACCCGTGACGTCGCACGGATCTTCAGCGTTGAATCACCACGCGATGTTGCCGACCGGGATCCGGACATCGCGGGCCGGATCCCGGTGACATTGCGTGCACGTTCACATCACGAGCAGCCGCTCGTCGCGCCGCAGCTCGGGCAGGCGTGGCAGGAGCCGGCGCGCTGCATGATGTCGCCGCAGACGTGGCAGAGGACGACGTCGAGATCACGGGCCTGGACCGGTGTCTCGCTCGCCGGCGGTGCCGACGTGTCGAGCGCGTCCGACGGGGCCCGGTCGTCGAGCGGGAGCATGTCGATCGACGACGTGTTGACCGCCGCGGCCTCCTCCACGCCCGGCAGCGTCGGCTGCAGCCGCTCCCCGACCGTCAGGATCCCGAGCTCTTCGCGCTCCTCCTTCGGCAGGTACTCGACCGCGAGCCGGCGGAAGATGTAGTCGGCGAGGCTCATCGCGAACCGGATGTCCGGGTCGTCGGTCATGCCGGCGGGCTCGAAGCGCATGTTCGTGAACTTCTCGACGAACGCGCGCAGCGGCACGCCGTACTGGAGGCCGAGGCTCAGCGAGATCGCGAACGCGTCCATGATCCCGGCGAGGGTCGAGCCCTGCTTCGCCACCTTGAGGAACACCTCGCCGGGCCGCCCGTCCTCGAACTCGCCGACCGTCACGTAGCCGTGGCAGTCGGCGACGCGGAACGAGAACGTCTTCGACGTGCGTGTGCGCGGGAGCTTCTGGCGGACCGGCTGCTGGATGATGACGGTCTCCACGATCCGCTCCACCTCCTTCGCCACGTCGTCGGTCTTCTCGGCTTTCTTCTGCGTCGCGAGCGGCTGCGCGACCTTGCAGTTGTCGCGGTAGATCGCG
Source organism: Acidimicrobiia bacterium (assembly GCA_035651955.1). Lineage (NCBI taxonomy): Bacteria > Bacillati > Actinomycetota > Acidimicrobiia > Acidimicrobiia bacterium. The sequence continues at coordinate 58,147 of DASRES010000070.1, read as the reverse complement.
ACCGCCTTCAGCCCGAGGCGCCACGCGTCGAGGTGCAGCGCCTCGACGTCCGCGACCGTCACCTCCTCGGGCATGTTCACCGTCTTCGAGATCGCGCCGGAGATGAACGGCTGCACCGCGCCCATCATCTTCACGTGGCCCATGTAGTGGATCGCGTTGTCGCCCATCGAGCACGCGAACACGGGAAGGTGCTCGGCCTTGAAGCCGGGCGCGCCGACGATCGACTTGTGCTCGTCGATGTGGCGCACGATCGCGTCGACCTGCGCGTCGTCGTAGCCGAGCCGCCGCAGGGCACGCGGGATCGTCTGGTTGACGATCAGCATCGTGCCGCCGCCGACGAGCTTCTTCGCCTTCGTCAGCGCGAGGTCGGGCTCGATCCCGGTCGTGTCGCAGTCCATCATCAGGCCGATCGTGCCCGTCGGCGCGAGCACGCTCGCCTGTGAGTTGCGCACACCGTGCACCTCCGCGACCTCGACGGCCTCGTCCCACGACCGCTGCGCGGCGCCCAGCAGCTCCGGCGGCACGAGGTCCTCGTCCACCTTCGCGACCTCGGCGCGGTGCATCCGCAGCACGTTCAGCATCGGCTCGGCGTTGTCGGCGTAGCCCGCGAACGGGCCCATCCGGCCCGCGGTGCGCGCGCTCGTCGCGTAGGCGTGACCCGTCATCAGCGCGGTGATCGCGGCCGCCCATGCACGACCCTCGGCGGAGTCGTACGGCAGACCCTGCGCCATCAGGAGCGCGCCGAGGTTGGCGTAACCGAGGCCGAGCTGACGGAAGGCGCGCGTCGTCTCGGCGATCTTGTCGGTCGGGTAGTCCGCGTTGCCGACGAGGATCTCCTGCGCGGTGAACATCACCTCGACGGTGTGCCGGAAGCCCTCGACGTCGAACGTGCCGTCGTCGTGCAGGTACTTCAGCAGGTTGATGCTCGCGAGGTTGCACGCCGAGTTGTCCAGGTGGACGTACTCGCTGCACGGGTTCGACGCGGTGATCCGGCCGGTGTTCGGCGCGGTGTGCCAGCGGTTGATCGTCGTGTCGAACTGCATCCCCGGGTCGGCGCACTCCCAGGTGGCCTCGGAGATCTGGCGCATGAGGTCGCGCGCCTTCACCGTCCGGATGACCTCGCCGGTGGTGACGGCCTTGAGGTCCCAGTCGGCGTCGTCGACGACGGCCCGCATGAACTCGTCGGTGACGCGCACCGAGTTGTTCGCGTTCTGGTACTGGATCGAGTGGCTGTCCTTGCCGTCGAGGTCCATGTCGAACCCGGCGTCGCGCAGCGCGCGTGCCTTGCGCTCCTCGACGGCCTTGCACCAGATGAACTCCTCGATGTCCGGGTGGTCGGCGTTGAGGATGACCATCTTGGCGGCGCGCCGTGTCTTGCCACCCGACTTGATCGTCCCGGCGGACGCGTCGGCACCACGCATGAAGCTGACCGGCCCGCTCGCGGTGCCGCCGCCCTTCAGGTTCTCGAACGACGACCGCACGGTCGACAGGTTGATCCCGGAGCCGGAGCCGCCCTTGAAGATGACGCCCTCTTCCCGGTACCAGTTGAGGATCGAGTCCATCGTGTCGTCGACGTGCAGGATGAAGCACGCGCTCGCCTGCTGCGGCACGCCCTTCACGCCAATGTTGAACCAGACCGGTGAGTTGAACGCGGCGCGCTGGTGCAACAGCACGTACTTGAGCTCGTTGCGGAACGCGGCCGCCTCCTCGTCGTCGACGAAGTAGCCGTCGCGCACGCCCCACGCGGTGATCGTGTCGGCGACGCGGTCGATGACCTGCTTGAGCGAGGACTCGCGCTCGGGCGTGCCGAGGGTCCCGCGGAAGTACTTCTGGGCGACGATGTTCGTCGCGTTCTGCGACCAGCTCGTGGGGAACTCCACGCCGGGCTGGAAGAAGGCGTCGGTGCCGTCCTTGTAGTTCGGGATGCGCGCGTCGCGCCGCTCCCACACGACGGTGTCGTACGGGTGGACACCCGGTTCGGTGAAGAACCGACGAATCCCGATCCCGATCTGCTCCGGCGCCATGGCCATGAGGCCGCCCCCTACTCGGTCGTTCGATGTCGTCCGGGCCCTTCGGGCCCGCTGTCGTCCGGGCCGTTCGGGCCCGATGTCGCCCGTGTCCCCTCGACACGGGCCCGAACCGCTCTCCGCCCGCCCCGACGCCGGACCCGGTCCCACCCCCGCACCACACGCTCGAGCACAAGATGTTGTGGTGGCACCCGGACCCACCGCGAGATGGAGGGCAATTACATCACCGTAACTACCCTGATGTCAACGGTTCAGGAGGACGCGTCGACGCTGGTCGCAGGGCGTACGCGAAGGTTCGCACTCGTGAACGGCCGCACGCACCGCCGGGGTCAGGATGCCGGACGCGGCTTCGGCGCTGTCGTCTTCTGCAGCATGCCGACCTCCCGCTCGAAGTCGCTGAGGTCCTCGAACCCCTTGTACACGGACGCGAAGCGCACGTATGTCACCGGGTCGAGGGCCCGCAACCGTTCGAGCACCGCCAGGCCGACCTGCTCGCTCGTCACCTCGGCCCCCGGACGCTTGCGCAGCTGCTCCTCGATGTCCGTGACGATCGCGTCGACGGTCGCGTCGTCGACGGGCCGGTTCTTCGCGGCGCGCGCGATCCCCGCCGCCACCTTCGCACGGTCGAACGGCTCGCTCGCGCCGGAGCGCTTCACGACGAGGAGCGGCACCTCTTCCACGCGCTCGTACGTCGTGAACCGTCGCCCGCACGTCAGGCACTCGCGCCGGCGCCGGATCGCGGCGCCTTCGTCAGCGACCCGGGAGTCGACGACCTTGTCGTCGAGCGCGTCGCAGAACGGGCACCGCATCGACCCAACCGTACCGAAGGGGTGCGCGCGACGGACGGGGCCGAACCCGGCCGCTCGGGAGCTCTCACGGCTGCCACGCGATCGTCTCGCCGGGAACCAACGGCGCGCCGTGACGGGCGGCCGCGAGGTCGTCGACGACCGGACGGGGATCGTGCCCGGGATCGAGGTGCTGCGCGACCGTCCACAGCGAGTCGCCCGGTCGGACGACGTAGGTCGTGAGCGGCGGGCGGCGCTCGGGGCTCGCGAGGGTCGAGCCCCCGAGCGCCACGCCCGCTCGTCCCGCCAGGACCACGGTGCCCAGCGCCAGCGCGGCTACGGCCACGCGCCGGCGCCGGTAGACGGCACGCGAGTGCGCCCTGGGCCGGGGACAAGCCCGGGACTCACGCACGACGGACAGCGCCGGCCGGGCCGGGGGGACGGCCCGGCGACGCTGCGCGGTGCGGTGCTCCTGCGTGCTCGTGGTCATGACGGCGGCCATGTCCATTCCTCCTGTCGATCTTCCTCGTGCTTCCTCGGGCGATCCCTCGCGAGATCCGCTGGTCGTTCGGACCCGTCTCTCCGCTGTCGCGAGAAGCAGACCACGGGGGTGTGACAGCGAAGACGGGCGAACGGACGTTCGGACGGCGAGCGAACCACGAACGGGCGTTCGGGTCAAGAGAAAAATCGAACAGATGTTTGCCCCGAACGCGTGATCGTGTTACCGTCCGCTCGAGCAGGGCGGACTGGCCAGGACCAGCAGGAGGCCGACCATGACCACGACCGGCAGGCGAGCGACCCGGGCCGCAGGCGCGCCCCGCACCAAGGCGCGACGGTCCGAGGACGCGGCCGACCCCGCGGACGTCGACGCGCTGACGCCGCGCCAGCGCCAGGTGCTGGAGTTCATCGACGAGCAGGTACGCGCCCGCGGGTACCCGCCCAGCGTGCGGGAGATCGGCGAGGCCGTCGGACTGTCCTCCAGCTCGACGGTCCACGCGCACCTCGCGGCGCTGCAGGACAAGGGGTACCTGCGGCGGGACCCGACCAAGCCACGGGCGATCGAGATCACGCTCGAGCCCGACTCGGGGCTCGCCGTCGAACGCCGGCCGGCCCGTCACGTGCCACTGCTCGGCGACGTGGCGGCTGGCACGGGCGTGCTCGCGGCCGAGCAGGTCGAGGAGACGCTCCCGCTCCCCCAGGACTTCACCGGTGACGGCCAGCTCTTCATGCTCCGCGTGCGCGGGGAGTCGATGATCGACGCCGGGATCCTCGACGGCGACTACGTCGTCGCCCGACGGCAGGACACCGCGGATCCCGGGGACGTCGTCGTCGCCGGCATCCCCGGGGACGAGGCGACGGTGAAGACGTTCCTGCGCCGGAAGGGACGGATCGTGCTGCGGCCCGAGAACGCCACGATGGACGAGCTCGTCTTCGACCCCGCCGACGTCGCGATCTACGGCAAGGTGGTGACGCTCCTGCGCCGCCTCTGACCGACCACGTGTGACACGCGTTCCGCGTGCGTCTCACACGTCAAGCGGCCCGAACCGGGCGCCGATACGCGGACCATGGCAGTGCACCACCTCGGCGTCGTCGGGTCCGCGGTCACGAGCGTCGCCGCGATGGTCGTCGTCCTCGTGCTCGGCGTGATCGCGCTCGCGGTCGTCCGTTGGCAGCGGCGCGACGACGAGCCCCTCTTCCCCGACCTCGAACGTGCTCGGACGCCGCAGCCCGACCCGGCCGCGTTCACGGAGCAGCTCGCCGCGGGTGGAACGGTGGCGGACGACGTCACGCGCGTCGGTGACGTCGCGGCGGCGTCGGGCTTCCAGCAGGCGTACGCGCTCCTGGCGCTCGTGGACGACGACGGGAGCGTCGACGCGGCCGCGTCGCGGCCGACGATCGCGCCCGTCCGCGACGAGCAGCCCACGACGGCACCCGATCCCTACGCGGCGCTCACCGACGTCGGCACACCCGACAGCGAGGACGAGCGCGCGCTGACGGCGTTCGTGGACGGGCCGCGCGACGTCCCGATCGTCGAGTCGGCCGACACGCTGCTCCCTCGGGCGCGGACGCGGCGACTGCGGTCGCGGACCGCCTGAGGCCGAGCTCAGTCCTCGCGCACCCCGAGGAAGTGCGCGAGGACGGCATGACAGCCGTCGAGCGCCTCACGCTCGACGTGCTCGTCGGCCGTGTGCGACACGGACGGGTCACCCGGGCCGAAGTTCAGCGCCGGGACGCCCGCGGCGGTGAAGCGGGCGACATCGGTCCAGCCGAGCTTCGGCCGCACCGCGAGGTCGAGCGTCCCGACGAACTCGGCGACCAGCGGCGCCCAGAGGTTGGGCGGCGCGGCCGGTGACGCGCTCACGACCTCGATCTCGTCGGCACCCTCGAGCACGGCCGCGACCTCGTCGCGCGCATCGTCGACCGTCAGGGAGGGCGCGAAGCGGCGGTTCACCACGAACGAGCACTCGTCGGGCACGACGTTGTTCGCGACGCCACCACCGACGCGGACGATCTGCAACGCCTGGGTGTACTCGAGACCCTCGACGACGACGGCCGGCGGCGTCAATCCGGCGACACGTGCAAGCACCGGCGCGGCGCGCGCGATCGCGTTGACACCCGTCCACGGACGGGCCGTGTGGGCACGTTCGCCCCGGAAGGTCGCGCGCACGTGGATCGTCCCCTGGCAGCCCGCCTCGACCCGGCCGCCCGTCGGCTCGAGCAGGATCGCGAAATCCCCGGCGACGAGGTCCGGACGGCGTTCGAAGAGGTCGCGCAGGCCGTTGAACTCGTCCGCGATCTCCTCGCCGACGTAGAACACGAGCGTCACGTCGTGGTGCGCGGTTCGATTGCCGCGCGTGCTGAGGTCCTCGGCCAGCGCGAGGAGCACGGCGAGGCCGCCCTTCATGTCCGCCGCGCCGAGACCGTGCAGCACGTCGCCGTCCACGCGCGGCACCTCGTTGGCGTTCGGCGGGACGGTGTCGAGATGGCCGCCGAGCACGACGCGACGGTCCCGACCGAAGCGCGTGCGCGCGACGACGTTGTCACCGACGCGCTCGACATCGAGCCCGCGCGCTCGAGCGCGCAGGCGCTCCTCCACCATGTCGGCGAGCGCGCGCTCGTCGCGGCTGACCGACGGGACGGCGACGAGCGCGGCCGTGAGCGTCAGCAGATCACGCGTGTCCGCGGTCGCGACGTCGGTCACGTCGCGACGCCGTGCTCACGCAGGATGTCATTGATGCGCGCCTTGTCGTGACGCTCGCCCTCGTTGAGCCGGCGGAGGATCAGCGCGCACGGGAGTCCGAACTCACCGCCCGGGAACTGCTTGCGTCGCGACGCCTGCACGACGATGCACCACGGCGGCACGACGCCGCGCGAGACCTCCTCGCCCGTCTCCGCGTCGATCACCGGGATGCCGGGGTTCAGGATCACGCCCTCTCCCAGGACGGCTCCGTCGCCGACGCGCGCGCCCTGCGTCACCATGCAGCGGCTGCCGATCGTCACGTCGTCGCCGACGATGACGGGCGCGGCCTGGGGCGGCTCCAACACGCCCCCGATGCCGACGCCACCCGAAAGGTGCACGCGTTCGCCGATCTGCGCGCACGACCCCACCGTCGCCCACGTGTCGACCATCGTCCCGGCACCGACGTAGGCACCGATGTTCACGTACGACGGCATCATGACGACACCCGGCGCAAGGAACGAGCCCCAGCGCGCGGATGCGCCCGGGACGACGCGCACACCCGCCTTCTCGTAGTCGTGCTTCAGCGGGATCTTGTCGCGGTACTCGAACGGCGCCAGCTCGATCGTCTCCATCGCCTCGAGCCGGAACAGCAGCAGGATCGCCTGCTTCAACCACTCGTGCACGACGACGCGCCCGGCGCCGTCCACGTGCGCGACACGCGACTCGCCGCGGTCGAGTCGCTCGATCGCCTCGTGCACCGCGTCGCGCGCCTGCGCGATCGTCATGACCTTGCCCACGTCGTCGCGTCCGTCCCAGAGCGCGCCGATTCGTTCCGCGAGGTCGTCCATGTCGTGTGCTCCGTGTGCGTGTCAGGCCCGTGCGGCGGACGCCGCGAGGCGTTCGAGCGCGAGCTCCAAGCGGTCCTCGGGCTGCGTGAGCGCCAGACGCACGTGATCCGCACCGGCCGCGCCGTAGAGGTTTCCCGGGGCGACGAGCGTGCCGGCCTCCGCGAGGCGGGCCGCGATCTCCCACCCGTCGTCGGTCTCCTCGGCGGAGCGCAGCCACAGGTAGAAGAGGCCGGGCCCGCCGTCGTGCACGAGCCCGTGCGACTCCAGGCCGCTCAGCACGAGCGCGCGCCGGCGCGCGTACCGCTCGCGTTGCACGTCGACGTGCGTCTCGTCGCCGAGCGCGGCGGTCGCGGCCGCCTGCACCGGCGCGGGCACGATCATCCCTGCGTGCTTGCGGACCTCGCCGAGGTAGCGCACGAGCTCGCCGTCACCGGCCAGGAACCCGCACCGCAGCCCGGCCATGTTCGAACGCTTGGACAACGAGTGCATCGCGAGCACACCGTCGCTGCCGGCCGACAGCGCGGTCACGGGTGCAGGCGCGCCCTCGCCCGGATCGCCGGCGACGAACTCCGCGTAGCACTCGTCGCTCGCGACGATCACGCCGCGCGCACGCGCCCAGTCGACGAGCTTCGCGAGCTGGTCGCTCGTCGCGACCGCGGCCGTCGGGTTGCCCGGTGAGTTCAGCCACAGGACGAGCGCGCGCTGCGCGTCGTCCTCGGAGACGAGGTCGACGTCGAGCATCCACTCGGGATCGAGTGGGACCGGTACCGCGCGGCAGCCCGCGAGCGTGGCGCCCATCTCGTAGGTCGGGTACGAGACGCCCGGATACAGCACGGTGTCGCGTGACGGGTCGCGCAGGTGGAGGTAGTGCGGCAGCGACGCGACGAGCTCCTTGGTGCCGACGCACGCGATGACGTCGTCGGGCGCGACGGTCACCCCGAAGCGGCGGGCGAGCCACGCGGACGCGGCTTCGCGCAGGTCGAGCGTGCCGATCGACGGCGGGTACCCCGTCGCGCCGGGCGCCGCGTCACGGAGCGCGGCAAGCGCGATCTCGGGCATGGGATCGACGGGGGTGCCGACCGAGCAGTCGACGACACCGCCGGGGAGCGCGTCGGCGAGACGACGGAGCGTGGCGAGCCGGTCGTGAGGGTACGGCGGCGGGACGAAGCCCGGACCGGGGGCGGCGGTGGGGGCCATCGGCGGTTCACACTACCTGTGGGTCGGGAAGCTGACCCCGGACCGGCGGTCAGCCGACGAGGAACTCTCGGAACCGGCCGAGCTCGGCGTCCGGTACCCGGGCCCGGACCCGGGTCGCGCGCTGCTCGTGGACCTCGACGAGGACCTCGCCGTCACGGTGCAGTGCCGCGATCACGTCGCCGCGGTCGTACGGGACCGACAGCTCGACGATGCGGGCGAGCGCGCGCAGCCGGGACGCCACCTGCTCGAGCAGCTTGTCCACGCCTTCGCCCGTCACCGCGGAGACGGCTACGGCGTCCGGGTGCGCGCCGAGCACGGCGTCGATCTCGTCCGGTGTCGCGAGATCCTGCTTGTTCGCGACGACGAGCTCCGGGACGTGCGCTGCCTCGATCTCGCGTAGGACCTCGTGCACCGCCGCGATCTGCTCCTCCGCCTCCACCGAGCTCGCGTCGACGACGTGCAGCAGGAGATCGGCGTCGGCGACCTCCTCGAGCGTCGAGCGGAACGCCTCGACGAGCTGGTGCGGCAGGCGGCGGACGAACCCGACGGTGTCGGAGACGAGGACGACCTCGCCGCCCGGCAGGCGCAGACGCCGCGTGGTCGGATCGAGCGTCGAGAAGAGGCGGTTCTCGACGACGACGTCCGCCTCGGTGAGCCGGTTCAGCAAGGTGGACTTCCCCGCGTTCGTGTAGCCGACGAGCGCGACGGTCGGGAGATCGCGACGGCGACGGGCCTTGCGTTGCGTCGCGCGTGTCGACGCGAGCCGCGCGAGATCGCGCTCGAGCTTCGTCACGCGACGCAGGATGCGCCGCCGGTCGACCTCGAGCTGCGTCTCGCCGGGACCGCGGGTACCGATGCCGGCGCCCTGCTGACTCAGCGTCAAGCCGCGGCCGCGCAGGCGGGGCAGCCGGTAGCGCAGCTGCGCGAGCTCGACCTGGACCATGCCCTCCTGGCTCGACGCGTGCTGAGCGAAGATGTCGAGGATCAGGGCGACGCGGTCGACGACGTCGCGAGCGAAGAGGTTCTCGAGGTTGCGCTGCTGCGCGGGACTGAGCTCGTCGTCGAAGATGACGACGTCGACGTCGAGCGAGTCCGCGAGCCCGCGCAGCTCGTCGGCCTTCCCCTTGCCGATGTACGTCGCCGGGTCGGGTGTGTCGCGCCGCTGCAGCACCTGCTCGACGGGCTCCGCGCCCGCCGTGTCCGCGAGCAGCGCGAGCTCGTCGAGCGACGCCTCGGCTTCGTCGGCACCGCGGGTCCCGGCGCCGGTGCCGACGAGGAGCGCTCGCTGCCGGACGACGTCGAGATCGACCTCGGTGGCCGTGAGGCGCCGGCGCTGGCGCCCGGTGCGGCCGTCGCCGTTCGAGCGAGGCGGCGTCACGAGCGCGGGCGCCCGTCGTCGACGTCGAGGGTCGTGTCGAAGACGTGGACGACCGGGCCACCGAGCCGGATCGTCGATCCCAGCTCGACGACGAGGTCGCCGCCGGGGACGTGCACGGTCACGCGCTCGCCGACCAGTCCGCGCCGGTGCGCGACCGCGGCGGCCGCGCAGGCCCCGGTGCCGCAGCTCAACGTCTCGCCGACGCCCCGCTCCCACACCCGCATGTCGATGGCGTCCTCTTCCCCCTTCGTCGGCGCGATGAACTCGACGTTCGTGCGATTGGGGAAGCGCTCGTCGACCTCGAGGTGCGGTCCGTGCTGCGTGACGCGCGCGGTGCGCGGGTGCTCGTCGCGCACGATCACGAAGTGCGGGTTGCCCATGCCCGCGGCGTCGCCCTCGTAGCGGGTGCGGTGGAACGTCGCGGTGAGCCCGAAGGCGCTCGGCGCGTCGAGCGGGATCTGCGCGGGTTCGAACGTGACGGGTCCCATGTCGACGGTCGCGGCGCGCACGCAGCCCGTGTCGGGGTCGACGTCGAGGTCGACCTCACGCCGTCCGGCGTCGGTGTCGACGACGAGTCGCTTGCCGTCGCCGAAGCCGCGGCGGTGCGCGACCCAGGCGAGGCAGCGGATGCCGTTGCCGCTCATCTCGGCCTCGCCGCCGTCCGCGTTGAAGAGCCGCATCGAGCAGTCGCCGTCCGGGTTCGCGGGCGGCCCGAGGAGGATGAGCCCGTCCGCGCCGACGCCCCGATGGCGGTCGCAGACGCGCGCGGCGACGACGTCGGGTGATGCGACGCTCGTCTCGCAGACCAGGAAGTCGTTCCCGGTCGCGTGCAGCTTGTGCAGCGTGAGCGCGGTCATCCGGTCCAGGTTGCCAGCAGCGCGGGGAGCAGCGCGCACGGATTTCGGCTCGTGGCGAGCCACGTGATGCGGGGGTCGCGCCGGAACCACATCCGCTGGCGCCGCGCGAAGCGCCGGGTGCGGCGGATCGCGAGGTCGAAGGCGGCGTCGACGTCGTCACCGGCGGCGAGCAGCTCCTTGTAGCCGATCGCCTGCGCCGCGGTGCGCGAAAGGCCGCGGGGGTCGGCCCCGAGCCGCGCGACCTCGTCGACCAGCCCACCCGCGCGCATCGCGGCGAATCGCTCGGCGATTCGCCGCGAGAGGACATCGCGCGGCAACCAGACGCCGGCGATGCGGACCGGGAACGCGGTGGGGCCGAACGCGCGCACGCCGGGCCCGAACGACGAGAACGGCTGCCCGGTGAGGCGGATCACCTCGAGCGCGCGGCAGATGCGGCGCGCGTTGCCCGGCTCGATCCTCGACGCGGCGACCGGGTCACGCTCACTCAGCTCCGCGTACGCGGCCGCGAGCCCGTCGGCTTCCGCCGTCCACGCCTCGAGCTCGGCGCGCAACCCGAGGTCTTCGCCGGGAAACGTGAAGTCGTCGAGCACCGCGTGCACGTACAGCCCGGTCCCGCCGACGAGCAGCGCGCGCCGACCGCGGCCCTCGATGTCCGCGACCGCGTCGCGCGCCGCGCGCTGGAACCGCGCGACCGACCAGTCCTCCCACGGGTCGGCGACGTCGATCAGGTGGTGCGGGACCGCGGCACGCTCGTCACGTGATGGCTTCGCGGTGCCGACGTCCATCCCGCGGTACACCTGCATCGAGTCGACGGCGACGATCTCGACATCGCCGAGAGCCCGGGCGGCGGCGAGCGCGAGCTGCGACTTGCCCGAGGCCGTGGGCCCGACGAGCGCGAGATGCTCGGCCGTCACGCCTCCGCGGCGACCGGGATCCGCGTACGCGCTCGACGCGGCGCGCGCACCAACCCGACGTGCTCGCCGTGCAGCCAGTGGGCGGCGGCGCCCGTGACCCGCACGTCGACGTACGCGCCGGGCTGCGCGTCACCCGTGAAGTGGACGAGCTTGTTCTGCCGCGTGCGGCCGGACGTGACGGACGGGTCGGTCTTCGACGGGCCCTCGACGAGCACCTCCTCGACCCGCCCGACGCGCGCCCGGTGCTTGGCGAGCGCGTGGCGCTCCACGGCCTCGACGAGCCGGTGCATCCGGTCGCGCGCGATCTCGGCGGGGACGAAGTCGTCCACCATCGCGGCCGCCTTCGTGCCCGGGCGGGGCGAGAAGACGAACGTGTACGCGGAGTCGTAGCGCGCCTCGTCGACGACCGCGAGCGTCTGCTCGAAGTCGGCGTCGGTCTCGCCGGGGAAGCCGACGATGAGGTCGGTCGTGACCGCGAGGTCCGGGAGCGCGGCGCGTGCTTCGGCGAGGCGCGCGAGGTACCGCTCGGCCGTGTACCCGCGGTGCATGCGGGCGAGCACGCGGTCGCTCCCCGACTGCAGCGGCAGGTGGAGGTGCTCGCACACCGAGGGCTCGTCGGCCATCGCGGCGATCGTCTCGGGCCGGAGGTCCTTCGGGTGCGGTGACGTGTAGCGCACACGTTCGATCCCGGGGACTGCGGCGACCGCCCGCAGCAGGTCGGCGAAGCGGGGTCGGTACTGACCGGCGCCGAGGTCGCGCCCGTAGGAGTTGACGTTCTGGCCGAGCAGCGTGACCTCGCTGACACCGTCGGCCGCGAGCTGCTCGACCTCGCGCACGACGTCACCCATCCGCCGGCTGACCTCGCGGCCGCGCACCGACGGGACGATGCAGAAGGTGCACGAGTTGTCGCAACCGATCTGGATGGTGACCCAGGCGGCGTGGTCGACCTCACGCCGGGCCGGCAGCGCGGACGGGTAGGCGTCGTGCTCCTCGAGGATCTCGACGACGGGCTCACCCCGGCGGGCCGACTCGGCGAGCAGCGCGGGCGCGTGCGCGAGGTTGTGGGTCCCGAACACGACGTCGACGTGCCCGGCCCGCTCGACGATCAGGTCACGGTCCTTCTGCGCGAGGCAGCCACCGACCGCGATCTGGAGGTCGGGCCGGCGGGCCTTGAGCGCCTTGAGCCGGCCGAGGTGGCCGTAGAGCTTGTTGTCGGCGTTCTCGCGGATGCAGCACGTGTTGAACACGACGACGTCTGCCTGCTCGACGTCGTCGGTCGGCTCCATGCCGTCGCCCGCGAGCAAACCGGCGAGTCGCTCGGAGTCGTGCTCGTTCATCTGGCAGCCGAACGTGCGCACGTAGAAGCGACGAGGACCGGGCACGGTCGCCGATTCTACGGGCGACCCGTGTTCGTCCCGTCGCAGTTCATCCCGTCGCAGCCGCGGCGTCGACAACCCGCTGGAGTGCCTGCTCGATCGTGGCCCGTTCGCCCGAGGAGAGGTGCGCGAGGAAGTGCGTCTCGATCCCCCGCAGGTAGACGGGAGCGGCCTTCCGCAACACGGTGCGCCCCGCCGGCGTGAGGACCGCGAACGACGCCCGTCCGTCCGACGGGTCCGGCTCCCGTGCAACGAACCCGACCCGGACCAGATCGTCGACGACCCGGCTCACGCGGCTCCGGCTCAGCGTCACCCGGTCGGCGAGCTCCTGCATCCGGAGCCGGCGGTCGGGCGCGTTCGCGAGCTCGAGCAGGACGTCGTACGACGTGAGCGGGAGACGGGTGGCGTGGTCGACCTCCCGCTCGACCTCGCGCACGACCGCGGCGTGCGCACGCAGCAGCGCCCGCCACGCACCGATCCCCTCGGGCTCGTCCACACTGCCTCCCCTCGGGCTCGTCCACACCGCCATTCTAGCGAACCTAGTTGCGCCCGCACGCATCTTGCGCGAAGATGCGTGCCCACGCACATATCCTGCGGAATGCGAGGAGGGACCACAATGCGAGCGATCACGCGTGACGCCCTGCGGGCGCGCATCGAGAACGGCGACGACATCGTCGTCGTCGAGGCGCTGCCCGCGAGCTACTGGGAGGAAGGCCACCTGCCCGGCGCGGGCAACCTTCCCCACGACGCCGACGACGCGACGATCGCGTCGGTGCTCCCCGACCGCGACGCGACTGTCGTCGTGTACTGCGCCAACACCGCGTGCCAGAACTCGACGGTGCTGGCCCGCCGGCTCGACGCGCTCGGGTACACCCGCGTGTACGAGTACGGCGAGGGGAAGCAGGACTGGGTCGAGGCCGGGCTTCCGTTGGAGTCCGTCGCACGGACACCGTGACGGCCGGTGCGGGGAACGCCCTGCCCGTGCGCTCCCCGCACCACCCGGTCGTGGATCGCGCTCGGCGCCTACGTGTCCTCGGCGTCGAGCACGATGACGTCGCTGTCCGTACCCTCACCCTCGGCATCTTCATTCCCGATGCCGACGGCCTGGCGTACCTTCTCGGTGATCTCGAACATCAGGTCGAGGTTCTCGGCGAGGAAGCTCTTCACGTTCTCGCGGCCCTGGCCGAGCTGCTCGCCCTCGTACGTGAACCACGCGCCCGACTTCTTCACGATCCCGAGGTCGACCGCGACGTCGAGCAGCGAGCCCTCGCGGCTGATGCCCTTGCCGTACGCCACATCGAACTCTGCTTGGCGGAAAGGAGGTGCGCACTTGTTCTTCACGACCTTCACGCGCACGCGGTTGCCGACCGCCTCGGCGCCGTCCTTGATCGTCTCGACGCGCCGGATGTCGAGCCGGACCGACGAGTAGAACTTCAGCGCCCGCCCACCCGGGGTGGTCTCGGGTGAGTTGTGCACCATCGTTCCGTCGACGAAGTAGTTGTGCGTGTCGTCGACCTCGATGTCGAAGCGGTGCATCGAGCGTGTCCGCGGCTTGGGCGCGATCGACACGATCGGCAGTGGGACGAGCTCATAGCGCTCGTCGGCGAAGGCGGGGTCGACGGTGAACCGGCCGCGGTAGCGCGGCAGCAGCTTGTACTCCATCGACGGGTGCACGAACGGCGCAATCAGCGCGTGGAGCTTCGCGGTCTCATCCTTCGAGAACACGAAGCATGCCTTGTTCTTCGCGCCGCGATGTACGAGTTGCGGACGGATCCCCCATGTATCGGCAAGGTACGACGCCACACGTTCGCGTGTCGTCGCCTCCATGGCCTCGACGCAGACCTCGCTCCGGCCGCTGCCGTCGGCCGTACGGGCCTGGAGGCCCTTCGCGCGAATCGAGAACGTGCCGTCGTCCATGTACCAGATCGCGAGCGACAACGGCGTCAGGCGCTTGAGATAGTCGTCGCCGAACATCTTCTTGCCACCGACGTACACCGCTCGGCGCAGCTCGGCGAGCTCGGGCAACGGCTGGACGTCGACGAACGACGCGCCGTTCGCGTTCGTCGAGCGTGACGTGCCGAGGTTCGCGAACAGTGACGTCTTCCAGTCGAGATACTCGACCTGCTTCTTGCCGTGACCCATGCGGAACCGCGCGCCATGTCCGGAGCGCGTGGGCGAGAGCGCGCCGTCACCCATCAGCCCACCGAGCACGATCTCCCACTGGAAATCCGACAGGCGATGCGGCACTGCCTGCAGCACGCGGTCACCGGGAGCGAGCTCTGCCGCCTCGCGCCAACCGCCGGGCGTACGGATCAGGTGGTTCGGCGTGCAGCCGAATTGTGAGCGACCGTTGCCACCGGGCTTCGCGATCGTGAACTGCAGGAACTCCTCGGTCACGCCGTTGTCGAACCAGTTCGTGACCCGCTTGGGCACGACCTTGCCCGCTTCGGGGTCGTACGAGAGAACCTCGACCGGCAGACGCTGGTTGACGATCTTGCCGATCTTCTCCTGCGTCCCGTCGGCGAGCGTCACGCGGGTGCCGTACGAAAAGCACCCGAACATCACCCCGATCTTCTCCCGGAGCTGGTTGATGAAGATCGCGATGGTGCGGGAGCGGTTGAGGTTCGCCGTCAGCTTGCGCAGCGCCTGGCTCATCAGGCGGGCCTGTAGGCCGACGTGGCTGTCGCCCATCTCGCCCTCGATCTCGGCACGCGGCACCAGCGCGGCGACGGAGTCGATGACGAGCACGTCGAGCGCGCCCGAGCGGATCAGCATGTCGGCGATCTCGAGCGCCTGCTCGCCGGTGTCGGGCTGCGAGATCAGCAGGTCGTCCACGTTGACGCCGATCGCCTTCGCGTAGACCGGGTCCATCGCGTGCTCTGCGTCGATGTACGCGCACACGCCGCCGTTGCGCTGGGCCTCGGCGACGACGTGCATCGCCAGCGTCGACTTCCCCGACGACTCCGGCCCGTAGATCTCGACGACCCGGCCCCGGGGCAGGCCGCCGATGCCGAGCGCGAGGTCGAGCGCGAGCGCACCGGTCGAGACGGCCTCCACTCCGACGTGCACCTGCTCGCCCAACCGCATGATCGAGCCCTTGCCGAACTGCTTCTCGATCTGGCCGAGCGCCATGTCGAGTGCCTTGTCACGTTCCACCGTGAACCCCTCCTGGGCCGTGCGCTGCGTTCGTTCGCATGTCGTTCGTGTGCGGGGAAGTCGCTCGTGCAGACCGTACGGCGGGGGTGTGACAGTGAACGCCTGCCCGGGTCGCCGGATTGGCGGCGGGCGAGCAGGCGAGCAGGCGAATCCCACCGGTGTAAGTACCCTAGCGCCGAACAGGCGTTCGACTCAAGCACCCTCGCCCACGCGCAGCGGGAACCGCTCGACGACCGAGTACTCGGCCCCGCTCGGACGCGTCCGGCTCTCGAACAGCACGACCTCGCGCACGCTCCACGGGGGGCTGTCCGCGACGGCCTCCAACGCGTCGACGAGCGGCCGCGCGTCACGGCGATCGCGCCCGCGCGTCCGCGCGACCGTGAGGTGCGCGTGGAACCGGTCTTCGTCACGCGCGAACCCGAGCGGCGCGAGCGCGCCCGACAGGTCGCCAGCGAGCGCGCCCAGCGCGTCCTCCCCGCGTCGCGCGCCGATCCAGAGAACGCCGGCACGCCGCGCGGACGGGAACGCGCCACCGCCGCCGAGCGCGACGTCGAACGCGTCGTGACGCGTCACGACGGACGCGACCGCACCGGCGACAGCAGGGCCGTCCGCGACCGCACCGAGGAACTGCACCGTCACGTGCCACTGCGCGCGCGACACGATCCGCCATCCGTCCGGCAGCGTCAACGCATCGACCGCACGCGCGATCGCGTCGAGCGCACGCGCATCCGGCACGACCGCGAGGAACGCGCGCCCGATGCCGGCGCTCACGCCTTCCGCTCTTGCGCCTGCGGCGCGGGCCGCTCGGGCCCCGCTCCCGCTCGCCTCCCGGCTCGCTCGCTCACGCCTCGAGCAGCGACATCCGCACGAGGTTGAGCAACGAGATCGTCGCGAACTGGCGGATCTGCTCACGCTGCCCGGGCAGCCGCGTCCCGACCGCGTCCGCGGGGCGGCCCGGGAGCGCGAGCCCGAAGAACACGGTGCCCGCGGGCTCGCCGTCCTGCGGGTCGGGACCGGCGACACCGGTCACGGAGATCCCGACGTCCGCGCCCGTGACCCGGCGCGCGCCCTCCGCCATCTGTCGCGCGCACTCCTCGCTGACGACCTTCTCCGCGGTCACGCCGAGCACCGCGCGCTTCACGTCGGTCATGTACGACACGATGCTCCCGCGCAGCACCTCGCTCGTCCCCGGCGTGCTCACGAGACGCGACGCGACGAGGCCGCCGGTCACCGACTCTGCGATCCCGAGCGTCCACCCGCGCTTGCGCAACACGTCGAGGACGATCGTCTCCATCGTCTCGTCGTCCGCGCCGAACACGAGGTCGCCGAGCTTCTGACGCAGCGCACGCTCCTCGGGCTCGATGAGCGCCCGCGCCTCCTCGGTCGTGTCGGCCTTCGCCGTGATCCGCACCGCGATGCCCTCGATGCCGCGCGCGAGGAACGCGATCGTCGGGTTGGTCTGCGCGTCGACGCGGTCCGCGATCATCTCCGCGAGCCCGGACTCGGACGCGCCCCACGTCTTCAGCGTGCGCGACACGATCGCTCCGTGCGACCCGGCGCGCTTCAACAAGTCGGGCAGCACGTGCTCGCTCATCATCAGGCGCATCTCGTACGGCACGCCCGGCACCGCGTACACGACCTTCCCGTCCACCTCGCACCTCAGGCCGGGCGCGGTGCCGATCGAGTTGGAGATCGGCTCGCCACCACGCGGCACCTCGGCCTGGCGCAGGTTGTTGGCCGGCATGTCGCGGCCGCGCGACCCGAAGAGACCGCGGATCCACTCGACCAGGTCGTCACGGCGCTCCAGGTCGACGCCCATCACGGCGGCGATCGCCTCGCGCGTCACGTCGTCGGGCGTCGGGCCCAGGCCGCCGCACACGATCACCGCGTCGCATCGTCCGAGCAGCTCACGCAGCGCCTGGACCATGCGCGGCAGGTTGTCGCCGACGTGCCGGTGCTCGAAGCTGTCGATCCCCGCGAGCGCGAGCTGCTCCCCGATCCAGGCGGAGTTGGTGTCGGTGATCTGCCCGAGCAGCAGCTCGGTGCCGATGCACAGGACGTCGCAGCGCATCAGGCGCGGCTCTCCTGCCAGCCCCTCGCGAGGATGTCGAGCGCGGAGAGGATCGTCAGCGTGACCGCGACCCAGACCGCGAGCGACTGGATCCACTGCACGTGCGCGGTCACCGGGAAGATGACGGAGGCAACCGCCACGAGCTGCAGGAAGGTCTTCCACTTGCCCAGCTGACGAGCGGGGAGCGAGATGCCGCGACGCGCGGCGAGCGACCGGTACATCGAGATGCCCGCCTCCCGCCCGACGACGAGCACCACGGGCACCCACCAGATGTCGCCGCGGAACGCGAGCGCGAGGAAGCCGCCGACGACGAGGAACTTGTCCGCGAGCGGGTCGAGGAACGCACCGGAGCGCGTCGTGCCGTCGCGCCGCGCGAGCCAGCCGTCGAACCCGTCCGTGCACGCGAGCAACGTCCACAGCCCGAACGTCAACCACGACGCGCCGACCTGCTCGATCAGGATGAGGGTCGGGGCGGCGAGGAGCAGCCGCACGACGGTGATCGCGTTCGCCGGCGTGGCGATCGCGCCCGGTCCGAACCGACGCACCCTCGCGGCCGACGCGCTCACGAGGCCGGCACCACTGCGTGCTGATCGACCGGTACACCGATCAGGTCCGGGCCTTCGCTCTCGACGACGTGCACGTCGAGGAACGCGCCGACCGGCGCGTCACTCCCGGGCACCCGCACGACCCCGTCGATCTCGGGCGCCTCACGCGCGCTCCGTCCGACGACGCCACCGGACGCGTCGTCGCGCGCGTCGACGAGGATCTCCGTCACGCGCCCGACGAGCGCCTCGCGCGACGCCGTGGTGATCGGGTCCTGCACCGCGGTGCACTCGGCGAGCCGCTCGGACATCGTCTGGTCGTCGACGGCACCGTCGAGCGCCGCCGCCGCGGTGCCCTCCTCGCGCGAGAACGGGAAGAAGCCCGCCCAGTCGAGCTGCACGTCCTCGAGGAAGGACAGGAGGCGCGCGTGGTCCGTCTCCGTCTCGCCCGGGAACCCGACGATGAACGACGAGCGGAACGTCGCATCCGGCTCCTGCGCGCGGATGCCCGCGATCGCGGCGGCGAACCGGTCGCCATTCCCCCACCGCTTCATCGCGCGCAGCAACGGTGCGGACGCGTGCTGCAACGAGAGGTCGAAGTACGGGACAACGGTGTCGAGGTCGAGCATGGTCGACACCAGGGGATCGCGCACCTCGCTCGGGTACAGGTACAGCAGCCGCAGACGCGCGAGGCCGTCCACCGTCAACGTGTCGAGCCGCCGCAGCAGCGGAGCGAGCGCGCCGGGCTCGCCGGCGTCGCGCCCGTACCACGCGATGTCCTGCGCGACGAGGACGACCTCGCGCACGCCACCGGCGACGAGCGCGCGCACCTCGTCGACGATCGCGTCCGGCGTACGCGAACGCTGCTTCCCGCGGAACGACGGGATCGCACAGAACGCGCACGCGCGGTCGCATCCCTCGGCGACCTTGACGTACGCCCACGGTGCGCTCGGCGCCGGCCGCGGGAGCTCCAACAGGTCGCGCACACCCGCCGGCTTGTGCTTGAGCACGACGGGCGCGATCGACGTCTCCTGCGCGAACCCGACGACCGCGTCGGCCTCGGGCAGCACGGCCGCGAGCTCGTCGCCGTAGCGCTCGGCGAGACAGCCGGTCACGACGAGGCGCGCGCCCGGCCGGCGGACGTCCGACAGCGCGAGCACGGTGTCGATCGACTCCTGGCGCGCCGCCTCGACGAACGCGCATGTGTTGACGACGACGAGGTCCGCGTCCGCGGGCGACGGGGCGGGAACGAGCCCGTCGGCGAGCAGCGACGACGCGACCTTGTCCGAGTCCACCGCGTTCTTGGGGCAGCCGAGCGTCTCGACGTAGAAGCGCGCGGCGCGAACGCGTGGGCGGATGGTCACGGGGTCATCCTACAAGTGGGCTCTCGTACACTCCCCGGGCGGTGGCTGCACCGCGACGTCCCCGAGGATCCGGAGAGCAGCCGGTCGTGCTCGGCGAGTGGCCGCGCCTCGACGCGCAGGTGCTGCGGCGACGGCTCGAGACCGCGGGCATCGGCCCGGTGACGCTGGAGCCCGTCGAGACCGACCGAGGGACGCGAGCGCGCCTGCTCGTGCCGGGAGCGAGCGCGGAGTTCGCGAGCGCGGTCGTCAACGAGCTCGACGTCGACGACGAGATCCCGGACGCCTCGCCGCTCGCGTACGTCGCGCGCATCGAGGAGCTCCTGAGCGCGGCGGGCAGCCTGCTCGACGAGCTGCGCACGCGTCTCGACGAGATCGAGCGCGACCGCGACGACCGCGGTTGACGGCGCCCGTCTCACACGCGCTGCTGCAGCTCCTCCAGCTCGTCGACGCTCATCAGCACCGCGCGCGCCTTCGATCCCTCGGACGGACCGACGACGCCGCGCTGCTCGAGCAGGTCCATGAGCCGCCCCGCTCGTGCGAACCCGACGCGGAGCTTCCGTTGCAGCATGCTCGTGGAACCCAGGCCGCTGCGAACGACGAGCTCCATCGCCTCGCCGAGCAGCTCGTCCTCGTCGTCGAGATCGCCACCCGCGCCGCCCCCACCGGGTGCGTTGTCGTCCCCCTGGAGACCCTCGACGTACGCGGGCTCCGACACCTGACGTCGCCAGTGCGCGACGACCTTGCGCACGCACTCCTCGTCGACCCACGCGCCCTGCACGCGCTGGGGCCGGCTCGACGAGGCGGTGAGCACGAGCATGTCGCCCTGGCCGATCAGCTTCTCCGCGCCGGGCTGGTCGAGGATCACGCGCGAGTCGGCCAGGCTGCTCACCGAGAACGCGAGCCGGCTCGGCACGTTCGCCTTGATGACACCGGTGATCACGTCGACGGACGGGCGTTGCGTGGCGATCACGAGGTGGATGCCGACCGCGCGCGCCATCTGCGCGATGCGGCAGATGCTCGCCTCGACGTCGCGCGCGGCCACCATCATGAGGTCGTTCAGCTCGTCGACGACGACGAGGATGAACGGCAGCCGCTCGTACGTCTTCCCACCGACCGGGTCCGGGTTCGTGACGGTCGGGAGATCGCCGCGGTCGTACATCGCGTTGTAGCCGGTGATGTCGCGCACGCCGACCTCGGCGAGGAGCTCGTAGCGCAGGTCCATCTCGCGCACGGCCCACTCGAGCGCGTTCGCGGCGCGCTTCGGGTTCGTGACGACCTCGGTCAGCAGGTGGGGCAGGCCGTTGTAGACGCCGAGCTCGACGCGCTTCGGGTCGACCAGGATGAGCCGCACCTGCTCGGGCGTCGAGCGCATGAGGATCGACGTGATGATGCTGTTGATGCAGCTCGACTTGCCGGCGCCCGTCGCGCCCGCGATCAACACGTGCGGGAACGTCGACAGGTTCGCCATCACGGCGTTGCCCGCGATGTCGCGACCGAGGCCGACCTCGAGCGGGTGCGCGGACTCGCCGACCTCGTCGGACGCGAGGATGTCGCCGAGCGTCACCAGCTGGCGCTGCTTGTTCGGCACCTCGACGCCGATCGCGCTCCGCCCGGGGATGGGCGCGAGGATCCGTACGTCGTGGCTCGCCATCGCGTACGCGATCTCCTTGCTGAGACCCGTGACGCGGTTGACCTTCACGCCCGCGCCGAGCTCGAGCTCGTAGCGCGTGACGGTGGGGCCGATGGTGCGACCGGCGAGGTGCGCGTCGACGCCGAACTCCTGCAGCGTCGCCTCGAGCACGCGGCCACCCTCGTCCACCAGACGCGGGTCGACCGACTTCGCGCCGCTGCGGCGCAACAGCGTCGTCGGCGGGAGCTTCCACGCGCCCGGTGAGTGCAGGGCGGCCAGGTCGATGACGTCCGCGAGCGACGACGCCGCGGCCGGCTGGTCGACGCCGTCGTCCTCCTCCCCCTCCTCGTCTTCGTACTCCTCCTCGTCGTAGTCGTCGCCCTCGTCCTCGTCGTACTCCTCGTCCTCGTACTCGTCCTCGTACTCGTCGTCGTCGACCACCTCGGCCTCGGCGGCCGGCGCGTCGGCGAGCTCGTCGTAGAGCACCGCGCGGCGCGGTCCGGGCTCGGGAGCGTCGGCGACCGGCTCGTCGTCGCCGATCGCGTGGATCTCGAACGCGCGCCGAAGCGCGCGCAGTCCCACGACGGCGCCGACACCGACGCCGTGCAGCGCGCGCCGCACGCCGACGCCGGGGGCGAGCAGCGCGCCGAGCACGCCGGCCGCGAGGAGCACGATCGACGCGCCCACCGCGCCGAGACCGGCGCGCAACGGCGCACCGACGACGACGCCGGCGAACCCACCGGCGTCGCGCAGCCGCTGCATCGGACCGTTGAGCGCGGGGCTGCCACCCGCGAGGTGCATCAACCCGACGACGGCGAGGAGCACCAGCGCGACACCGATGCCGATGCGGAAGGTCGCGATCGGCACCTGCTCGTCGTCGTCGACGTCGTCGTCGCCGCCGAGCAGCGGGCGGCTCCACAGGAGGAGCACCGCGACCGCGAAGCAGCCGACCGGGAGCATGAACGCGCCCCGGCCGAGCGCGGACGTCGTCGCGGTGTCGATCAGCCGGCCCGCCGGCCCGACCAGGTCCGTCGCGAGCGCGAGCGCGGCGATCGAGCCGACCGCGGCGAGGGTGACCGCGACGACGTCGACGACGTGACCCTCGAGCTGCTCGGCGGCCCGATCCCGGAGACGGGGGCGCCGTGGGACGGGCGGGCGCGCCCCGACCGGGCGCCGTCCCGACGGACGACGACCCGTGCGGCCCCGACCCCTGCGCTTCGACGAACGACGAGTGGACGGCACGGCGGCGATCGTAACAACAACAACATCAACCACACCGGAATACTTGCTTCACGGCCGCGAGACGGCGACGGCGGGCGTCCCTACGCTCACCTCGTGCCGTGGCGCATCGGATCGACGACGATCACCCGGGTCGCCGACCCCGGCTTCGAGCTGGTGCTGCCCCAGGACGACCCGACGACCGCGCTGCTCCGCCGGACGCCCTGGCTGCACCCGTGGTCGGTGACCGACGACTTCGAGCTGCGCGTCGGCTCGAGCGCGCTCCTCGTCCGCACGCCCGAGACGACCGCCCTCGTCGACCCGTGGCTCGCGTTCGACGACCCCGCTCGTGACGCCGGCCGGATCGACGCGCTCGCGGACGCCGGGTGTCCTGCGGACGCGGTCGACGTCGTCGTGTACTCGCACATCGACGGGATCGGCACGGTGCTACGGCCCGACGGCACGAAGGTCTTCCCGAACGCGCGGTACCTCGTACCCGCAGGCGAGCTGGACGCGGCGCGCGACGGTCGCCGCCCGGGCGCGGCCGCGCTCGTCGCGCACGCGGACGCCGGCGGCGTCGAGCCGCTCAGCGGGCGAACCGTGATCGATCCCGAGCTCGTGGTCGAGCCGCTCCCCGGGCACACCGCGGCGCACGTCGGTGTCGTCGCGGGCGATCCACCGGGAGCGGTGATCGTCGGCCACCTCTTCCTGCACCCGGCGCAGATCGCAAACCCCGACAGCGTGCTCGGCGACGAGCAACCGGACGTGTTGCGCGACACGCGTGACGACGTGCTCGCGCGCTGTTGCGACGACGGGCTCGCGCTCGTCGCGCCGCTGTTCGCCGAGCCCGGCGGCGGTCACGTGTGCCGCGACGGTGACGGCTACCGGTTGGATCAGAGCGCGGGCGCGTAGCCGCCGTCGACCGGGTACACGTGACCGGTGATCCACTCGGCCGCGTCGCTGCACAGCAGCACGGCGAGCGGCGCGGGATCGGTCACCTGCCCGATGCGTCCGACGGGATAGGGCCGGGCGAGCTTCTCCTCGAACTCGGGGTGCTCGGCGAGGTGCCGCGCCAGCGCGCCCGTGCTCATCGTGCCGAGCGCGATGCAGTTCACGGTGATGCCCTGCCGGCCGACCTCGGCCGCGAGCCCGCGTGAAAACCCCATGGCAGCGGCCTTCGCGGCGCCGTACACCGCCTGGTAGCGCTCACCGCGGCGACCGGCGTCGGACACGATCGTGAGGACGCGCCCCCACCCGCGCTCGATCATCCCGGGCAGGTACCCGCGCGTCACACCGAGCACGGCTGCGAGGTTGAGCCGGATCAGGGGGTCCCACTCGTCCGGCCCGGTGTCGACGAACGGCTTGATGACGATCCCCTCGGGCGGGATGCCGGCGTTGTTGACGAGGATGTCGACCGGACCGGTCTCCGCGACCATCGCAGCCACCGCGTCGCGGTCGCACACGTCGGCGACGACCGGCCTCCCGACGAGCCCCTCGGCCTCGATGTCGGCGACGGACTCCTGCGCGCGCCCGGCATCGAGGTCGTTCACCCAGACCTCGGCGCCCGCGCGCGCCATCTGGATCGCGATGGCGCGCCCCACACCGCTGCCCGCGCCCGTCACGATCGCGCGCCGGCCGGCGATGAAGTTCGACCAGTCTCGGATCGTCGCCATGTCACGTCGTCCGCTCGCTCACACTTCCATGACGACGGGGATCACCGCGGGCCGGCGACGCGTGCGCTCGTTGATGAACCGGCCGAGCGCGCGGCGCGCGTGACGCCGCAGCGTCTCGACGTCGATGGTCCCCTCGGTCGCGACCTCGCGCAGCGACGACAGCACCGCCGCCTTCGCGTCCTCGATCAGCTCGTCGGCTTCGGGCCCGTACACCCATCCGCGGGTGACGATCTCCGGGCCGGTGACGACCTCGCCGGTGTGCGCGTCGACGGTGAGGATGACGACGACGACGCCCTCCTCGGCGAGGTTGCGCCGGTCGCGCAGCACGCCGTGGCCGACGTCGCCGACGATCCCGTCGACGTAGAGGTAGCCCGCAGGCACGGCGCGCCGCTCGACGTCGACGCCTGCGGGCCCGATCGTCACGACGTCGCCGTCCTCGCACACGAGCACGCGGTCGCTCGGGATGCCGACCTCCTCGGCGAGCCGCGCGTGATGGGTCATGTGGCGGAACTCGCCGTGCACCGGGATGAACCACTCGGGGCGGAGCAGCGTCAGGACGAACTTCAGCTCCTCCTGTGACGCGTGACCCGAGACGTGCACCCGTCCGCCGTGGATGACGTCCGCGCCCGCGCGGTGCAGCCCGTCGATCACGCGCGAGACGTTGGACTCGTTGCCGGGGATCGCGTGCGCGGAGATCACGACGATGTCGTCGGCGCCGATCTTCACGTACTTGTGCTCGTGCGCGGACATCAGCGCGAGCGCGCTCATCGGCTCGCCCTGCGATCCCGTGCACACGATGCAGATCTCGTGCGGTGCGAAGCGCGAGACCTCCTCGATGTCCACCAGGGAGGCGTCGGGGATGCGCAGCACGCCCATCTCGCGCGCGAGCGTCACGTTCTGGGTCATCGAACGGCCGAGGAACGCGACCTTGCGACCCGCGCCGACGGCCGCGTCGACGACCTGGCGCACGCGGTGGAGGTGCGACGCGAAGCTCGCGACGACGAACCGCTTGTTCGCGTGCTCCCGGAACAGCGCGCGCATCTCGCCACCGACGGTCGACTCGGACGCCGTGTAGCCGGGGCGCTCGGCGTTCGTCGAGTCCGACAGCAGGACGCGGATCCCACCGTCACGGCGCGCGATCTCGCCGAGCAGCGCGAGGTCCGTCGTGCGCCCGTCGACGGGTGTGAGGTCGAGCTTGAAGTCGCCGGTGTGCAGGATCGTCCCGACCGGCGTGGAGTAGGCGGTCGCGAACGCGTGCGGCACGGAGTGGGTGACGGGAACGAACTCGCACTCGATCGGACCAATGCGGCGCCGCTCGCCGTCCGCGATCGGGACGAGGCGGGTGCGATCGAGCAGGCCGGCCTCCTCGATGCGGTTGCGAGCGAGCCCGAGCGACAGGGGCGACGCGTAGATCGGCGCCTCGACGTCACGGAGCAGGAAGGCGAGCCCGCCCGCGTGGTCCTCGTGCGCGTGCGTCAGCACGATCCCCGCGACGCGGTCCGCGTTCTCACGCAGATAGGTGAAGTCGGGGAGGACGAGGTCGACGCCCGGCATGTCGGGGTCGGGGAACATGAGCCCGCAGTCCACGACCACGATCTCGCCCGCGACGTCGATGCAGAAGCAGTTGCGTCCGATCTCGCCGAGGCCGCCGAGGAACACGAGCCGGACGGTCCCGTCCGTACGCGTGTCCCAGCCGTCCTCCACGCCACCCGAGGCTATTCGAACGCGAGATGCGGCACTCACATACGCATTGCGTACGTCAGTGCCGCATCTCTCACGCGTGAGCTACGACGCGGCGCGGTCCTTCGCCACCTCGTCGAGCAGGGTGTACTCCTCGCCGGTGTCGGTCCAGTCCTCGAACTGGATGACGCCGAGCTCGGCGAACTTCTGGCGCAGCCAGCCGTCGCCCGCATCGAGGAGACCGAGCTTCTTGCAGTTCGGGACGATCTTCGAGAAGAGCAGCGCCTGGAACATCTGCCGGTCCGGCGCCTGCATCACGAGCTTCGTCGCTTCCTTCACGTCGATCCCCATGCGGTCCCACACCTCCTGCTGGAGGAAGCGGTCGCGCATGCGGGTCGCGGCCTCGAACGCGAATTCCTGGCGCTCGCGGATCTCGGACGCGCCGAGCTGCTGGTAGTACTCCTTCAGCGACAGTACGCCGAACGCGACGTGACGGGCCTCGTCGGCCATGACGTAGCGGAGCATCTTCTTCAGCAACGGCTCCGTCGTCAGCTGGTGGATGAATCCGAACGCGGCGAGCGCGAGCCCCTCGACCATGATCTGCATGCCGAGGTACGTCATGTCCCAGCGACCGTCGGCGATGATGTCGTCGAGCAGCATCCGCAGGTGCGCGTTGATCGGGTAGTGGCCCGACAGCTTCGTGTCGAGATAGCGCGCGAACACCTCGACGTGGCGCGCCTCGTCCATCACCTGCGTCGCCGCGTAGTACTTGGCGTCGATCCACGGCACGGTCTCGACGATCTGCGCGGTGCAGATGAGCGCGCCCTGCTCGCCGTGCATGAACTGCGACAGCGTCCAGTTCTGCGACTCGATGCCGAGCTGGATCCACTCCTTGTCGCCCCACTTGGCGAACGGCGTGCCGGTCACGTCGAACTCCGCGCCGAGCGTCATGCCGGTGCCGAAGTTCGCCTCCGCGTTCGCGAGGACGACCTGCTCCTG
This sequence comes from Acidimicrobiia bacterium, assembly GCA_035651955.1. Classification (NCBI taxonomy): domain Bacteria; kingdom Bacillati; phylum Actinomycetota; class Acidimicrobiia; species Acidimicrobiia bacterium. The sequence goes on along the minus strand of DASRES010000070.1, from coordinate 31,251 downwards.
GTCGACCTCGATCGACCAGTCCAGGTCGGTCGTCGCGTTCCACTGCGACGTCTTCGCCTTCTCGTACAGCTTCACGAGCGCCGGGCGGCTCTGCTCGTAGTCCCACGTGAACAGCGCGTCCGCCTCGGCACGTACCGCGTGCTCCACCGCGTCGACGTCGGTGTTCGTGATCGAGAGGATCGCCTCGATGTCGTTGACGTCCTCCCGTCCGATGATGTCTTGGTTCGTGGCCATACGGATCACCTCGTGATCGGATCGACGGGCTCCGTCGGGAGCCCGGGTCGGACGAACGTGCGGACGAGCTCGCGCACCTGGCGCTCGTCGGTCATGTCGACCGGCGAGCCGTCGGGCGTGAGGTACGCGAAGGCGACTCGCGCGACCCACTCCCCGGCGCGCGCGGCGCGCTCGGGCGGGAGGTGCACGAGCAGGCTGCGCGCGACGACGTCCCCCGCGGCGGCGAGGAACGTGTCACCCGCGGCGAAGGTCAGGTACGGCAGCAGGGTCTCGGGCTCGCAGCGGAGCACGAACTGGAGCGCGTCGTGGCCGACGATCCGTCGCGACGCGTGGGTGACGACCGCGACGACAGCGTCGTCGAGCGTCGGCGCCGCCGCGCCGATCTGCTCGAGCTCGCCGGCGAGCGCGGCGACCTCCGACGCGACCGCGACGCGCAGCAGCTGCGACTTGTTGGGGAAGTAGCGGTACAGCGTCGCCCGGGCGCAGCCGGCCTCGCGGGCGACGTCGTCGAGCGTCGTCTTCGAGACGCCGTAGCGGGCGATGCAGCGCATCACGGCGTCGATCGCACGCTGCTGCATGGGCGCGAGCGAACCGCTGTCCGAGACCACAGTCACAATGAGACGTTATGGCGAAGATTGTCTCACCGTCAACGTGTCGCGGGTCACAGCCAGGTCAGCCGAGCGCGTCGGGCACGAGGACGCCCGCGAGCAGCTCCGTGCGGACGAGCTCGTGCACCTGCACGGGGTCGTCGAGGTCCCACTGCCCCGGGGAGCCGATCAGCGACAGGAGCATCCGGGCGACGTAGTCCGCGGCCTGCTCGAGGTCGAGCCCGGGCCACACCCGGCCCTCGCGCTCCTCACGCTCGAGGAACGGGACGAGATAGCCGGTGATGAAGCTGAGGGGCCGGTGAGTCTCGGTCGTGAGCAGCGGGAGCAGCCGCTCGGGCTCGGTGACGAGGACCTTCTGCAGGACCTCGTGCTCGACGACGGCCCGGTGCGCGAACACGAGCCCCTCCTCGACCAGCGTCGCGAAGTCGGGCGCACCGGCGACCGCCTCGGCGAGCGCTCCGAAGAACCGGCCCATCTCCCACGCGACGACCTCGCGCATGAGCTCGTCCTTGCCGCCGGGGAAGGCGCGGTAGATCGTGGCGCGCGAGACGGACGACTCCTTCACGACGTCGTCGATCGTCGTCTTGCCCATGCCGAAGCGCGCGACGCACGCGTACGCGGCCTCGAGCAACCGCTCGCGCAGCGCGGGATCGGTGCTCGCCAACGCCGGGCTCAGAAGCCGAGCAACGTGTCCAGGCCCACCGTGAGGCCGGGCCGGTTGCGGACCGCGCGGATCGCGAGCAGCACGCCGGGCATGAACGACGACCGGTCGTACGAGTCGTGGCGGATCGTGAGCGACTGCCCGGCCGTCCCGAGCAGCACCTCCTGGTGGGCGACGAGCCCGCGCAGCCGTACGGAGTGCACGTGGATCGCGCCCTCGACGAGCGCGCCGCGCGCGCCCGGTACGACGACCTCGCGGGTCGGATCCGTGCCCCAGTCCTTCGACGCGGCCGCCATGCGGTCCGCGGTGAGGATCGAAGTGCCCGACGGCGCGTCCGCCTTCGCGTCGTGGTGCAGCTCGATGATCTCCGCGCTCTCGAAGTACGGCGCGGCGAGCTCGGCGAAGCGCATCATGAGGACGGCGCCGATCGCGAAGTTCGGCGCGACGAGCGCGTTCGCTCCCGAGTCGCGGAAGCGCCCGTCGAGCTCGGCGAGATCGTCCTGGCTGAAGCCGGTCGTGCCGATCACCGCGTGGACGCCGTTGGCCGCGCACCACGCCGCGTTCTCCTTCGCGGCCGCGACGACCGTGAAGTCCACCGCGACCTCGGTGCCCGCGTGCGTGAGCGCGTCGGCGTTCGGGGCGACCTGCACACCCGTGCCCGGGATGCCGAGCTGGGCGAGGTCGATCCCGGCATGGTGCGGATCGACGGCCGCGACGAGCTCGAGCTCGGGATCGTCGAGGACGGCGCGGCACACGGTCGAGCCCATGCGGCCACCGGCACCGAACACCCCGACCCGGACCATGCGGCGAGACTACCGACCTCCCGTGCGGGTCGCCGGGTCGCCGCTGCTCAGACGAGGTCGGACTCGTCGAACGGGCCCACGACGGCGAGCGTGCGCGGCTCGTCCACGAGGACCCGGCCGACGACGCGGGCGACGTCGTCCGGTGTCACCGCGTCGACGTCCGCGACGAGCTCGTCGAGCGTCGGGACCGACCCGAGCACGAGCTGGTTGCGTCCGAGCCGGTGCATGCGGCTCGCCGAGCTCTCCAACGACAGCGCCATCGAGCCCTTGAGATGGCCCTTCGCCGCTTCGATCTCGGCGTCGTCGAGCCCGTGGTTCGCGACGCGGTCGAGCTCGTCGCGGAGCACCTGCAGCGTCTCGTGCGCGCGTGTGGGCGCGGTACCCGCGTACACCGCGAACAGGCCGGTCTCCTCGAAGCCCGAGCGGTACGAGAACACGGAGTACGCGAGCCCGCGCTTCTCACGGATCTCCTGGAAGAGCCGGGACGACATCCCGCCGCCGAGTGCCTGGTTCAGCACCGCGAGCCCGTACCGGTCGGCGTCGTCGCGCGAGAGCGCGCGCATGCCGAGCACGATGTGCGCCTGCTCGGAGCCGCGGCGTGTGACGACGAGCGGCTCCGGCGCGACGAGGCCACCCGTCACGCGCTCGGGTCGCGCACCGGCGTCGCGCGGCAACCACTTCTCGACCATGCGCACGACGTCCTCGTGCACGACGTTGCCCGCGGCTGCGACGACGACGTTCCCGGGCCGGTAGTGCGCGCGGTGGTACGCGGCGATGTCGTCGCGCGCCATCGCCTCGATCGAGGGCACGGTTCCGAGCACCTCGCGTCCGAGCGCGTGGCGCGGGAAGAGGGCCTGGCCGAACTGCTCGTGCACGACGTCGTCGGGCGTGTCGTCGCGCATCCGGATCTCCTCGAGGATCACCTGGCGCTCGGACTCGATCTCGTCCGCCCGGAGCGCGGGCGTCCAGATGATGTCGGACAGGATGTCGAGCGCGAGCGGGAGATGGTCGTCGGGGACGCGCACGTAGAACGCCGTGTACTCCTGCGTCGTGAACGCGTTCATGTCGCCGCCGACCGACTCGACGGCTTCGGCGATCGCGCGCGCGGAGCGCTCGTCGCTTCCCTTGAACAGCACGTGCTCGAGGAAGTGGCTCGCGCCGGCGAGCGACTCCGGCTCGTCACGCGAGCCCGTCCCCACCCAGAAGCCGACGGCGGCCGAGCGCAGCTCCGGCATCGCCTCGGTCACGACGCGCAGGCCGTCGTCGAGCGCAGTGTGGCGGATCCCGTCGGACGGGTCACGGAGCGTGCTCATGATGGGTGCGTCATCGACGCGTCCCCGCACGCGCTGTAGCAGGAATCGCCGACCCGGCCGCGGAGCGCGGCTTCCGCTCGGTCTCTCGGCTCTGCGCTCAGCGCCGTGAGCGGCGGCGCCCGCCGCCCCGGCGGTCGCCACCACGGTCGGGACGGGGGGCCGCCTCGCGCTCCGACGGGCCGAGGTCGCCGAAGGTCTCGCGCGCCTGCGCGTCCCACACGTCGTCGAAGGAGGCGACGTCGCGGTCGCCGCCCGCGCCGTTGCCGCCGCGCGACGCGTCGCCGGACGCGTGGTGCTCGCTGTCACCCGACGGCTCCGCGCCGACGAGCGACAGCGACAGCTTCCCCGAGTTGTCGATGTCGTCGACGCGGACCTGGACCTCGTCGCCGAGCTGCAACACGTCCTCGACGCGGTCGATGCGCTTGCCGCCACCGAGCTTCGAGATGTGCAGCAGGCCGTCGCGGCCCGGGAGGATGTTCACGAACGCGCCGAACTTCGTGATGTTGACGACCTTGCCGGTGTACTCGGCGCCGAGCTCGGCGGTCGGAGGCTCGAGGATGAGGTGGATGCGGCGGCGCGCCTCCTCGACCTGCGAGCCGTCCTTCGAGCCGATGCTGACGGTGCCGACCGCGCCGTCGTCCGTCACGGAGATGTCCGCGCCGGTCTCCTGCTGGATCGTGTTGATCACCTTGCCCTTGGGGCCGATGACCTCGCCGATCTTGTCGATCGGGATCTCGAAGCTGACGATCTTCGGCGCGGTGTCGCGCACCTCCTCGCGCGGCGCGGCGATCGCGCCGTGCATCACGTCGAGGATCTTGAGGCGGGCCTCCTTCGCCTGCTGCAGTGCCTGCGCGAGCACGTCGGCGGGAAGCCCGTCGATCTTCGTGTCGAGCTGCAGCGCGGTCACGAACTCGGACGTGCCCGCGACCTTGAAGTCCATGTCGCCGAACGCGTCCTCGGCTCCGAGGATGTCGGTCAGCGTCGTGTACTTGCCCTCGTGGAAGACGAGCCCCATCGCGATGCCGGCGACGGGTGCCTTGAGCGGCACCCCGGCGTCCATCAGCGAGAGTGTCGAGCCGCACACCGAGGCCATCGACGTCGAGCCGTTCGACGACAGCACGTCGGACACGACGCGCAACGTGTAGGGGAACTCGGTCGCGCTCGGGACGACCGGCACGAGCGCGCGCTCGGCGAGCGCGCCGTGACCGATCTCCCGCCGCTTCGGCGACCCGACGCGGCCGGTCTCGCCGGTGGAGAACGGCGGGAAGTTGTAGTGGTGCATGTAGCGCTTGCGGTCGTCGACGCCGATCGTGTCGAGCATCTGCTCCATGCGCGGCATGCCGAGGGTCGTGACCGTGAGCACCTGCGTCTCGCCCCGCTGGAACAGCCCCGAGCCGTGCGCGGTCGGGATGAGACCGACCTCGGCGGACAGCGGGCGGATGTCGGTGGTGCCGCGCCCGTCGATGCGGCGACCCTCGTTGACGATCCGCGTGCGGACGACCTGCTTCTGCAGCGAGCGGAACGCCTTGCGCACCTGACCGGCGCGGTCGGCGAACGGACCGGGCTGGTCCTCGGTGCCGACGAGCGCGACGAGGAGGTCGTGCTCGATCTCGTCGAGGCGCTCGTTCCGTTGCGTCTTGTCGGCGATCGTCATCGCCTCGGACGTCGCGGGACGCACCTGCTGCGCGACGGCGTCGAACACGTCGGGCTCGTAGTCGACCTGCTTGTCGAACGGGATGGCCTCGATCGGTCCGCGCGCGGCCTCGTACGCCTTGCGCAGCTCGAGCTGCAGGTCGATCGACGCGGCGATCCACTGCTTCGACGCCTCGAGGCCCTCGGCGATCGCGTCCTCGGTGACCTTCGGCGCGCCTTGCTCGTAGAGCTCCCACGAGGCCTCGGTCCCGCCCGCCTCGACCATCATGATCGCGATGTCGCCGTCGTCGGTCCGGCGGCCCGCGACGACGAGCTCGAACGTGGACTCGTCACCCTCCTGGTAGGTCGGGTGCGCGTGCCACCCGCCGTCGTGGTGCGCCATCCGGACCGCGCCGATCGGGCCCTGGAACGGGATGCCCGACACCATCAGCGCCGCGGACGCACCGTTGATCGAGACGATGTCGTGCGGGTTCTCGAGGTCGGCGCCGAGGATCGTCGCGATCACCTGGACCTCGTTGCGGAACCCCTCGGGGAACGACGGTCGCAGTGGCCGGTCGGTGAGTCGACACGTCAGGATCGCCTGCTCGCCGGGCCGGCCCTCGCGACGGAAGAACGAGCCCGGGATCTTCCCGGCCGCGTACATCCGCTCCTCGACGTCCACCGTCAGCGGGAAGAAGTCGATCCCCTCGCGGGGCTTGCTCGTGACGACCGTCGACAGGACGGTCGTGTCGCCCACCTGGACGACGACCGCGCCGTCGGCGAGCGGTGCGAGCTTGCCGGTCTCGAGCGACATGATGAGACCGTTGTCGTTGATCGGGCCGGAGACCCGGACGGCGTCCGCCATGGAACGCACTCCTCTCGTGCGTGCCGGCGGGAGACCTCGGTTCCCAGTTGTCACGGCCCCGGTCGGCGGGTCGCGGGTGCGGCCGGCCCGGGCGGTGGCGACTGACAACCGACGTTGCACGCGCCGGTCGATCTGTCTCGTGTGTGTTGCGGCGGCCGGACACGCGCCGGACGCGCAAGGAGCGACCCGAGGGCCGCTCCCGATGCACCCCTAGCGGCGCAGGCCGAGCTTCGCGATCAGGGCCCGGTACCGCTCGACGTCGTTGCGCCGCAGGTAGTCGAGCAGTCTGCGGCGGCGTCCCACGAGCATGAGCAGGCCTCGCCGCGAGTGGTGGTCCTTCTTGTGGACCTTGAGGTGCTCCGTGAGGTGGTTGATGCGTCCGGTGAGGAGCGCGATCTGGACCTCCGGCGACCCCGTGTCCGTCTCGTGGACGCGGTGCTCGGCGATCGTGGCTGCGGTGTCGGGCATGCCTGGCGCGAACCTTCGTGCGTCGGTGCGGGGTGCTCCACGGACACCGGGCGGCGTCCCTGGAGACGGCGAGCCGTCGGCCGACATGGCGACGGGCTGCCGAGGCAGGCTACCACGGGGCCGGCGGGAGCCCCGCTGGGTGACGGGCCACCGGCATGGGTACCGCGTCCGGCATGGACCGCTCCCCCGCGCCCGTGCGCGCGCCCACGGAAGGTCGCGCGACCGCGCCCACGGAGGGCCCGGTCTACGACCGGCGCTGGTGGATCCTCGCCGTCCTGTGCTTCAGCCTCGTCGTCATCACGCTCGACAACACCATCCTCAACGTGGCGCTCCCCACGCTGGTCCGCGACCTGCACGCGAACGACAGCGAGCTGCAGTGGATGGTCGACTCGTACACGCTCGTGTTCGCCGGGCTGCTGCTCAGCGCGGGGAGCCTCGGCGACCGCTTCGGGCGGCGGGGCGCGCTGCAACTCGGCCTCGCCGTCTTCGGGCTCGGGTCGCTGCTGTCCGCGCTCGTCTCGACGCCGACGCAGCTCATCGCGACGCGCGCGCTGATGGGTGTCGGCGGCGCGTTCATCATGCCGTCGACGCTGTCGATCATCACGAACGTCTTCACCGACGAGGAGCGCGGCCGCGCGATCGGGGTATGGGCGGGCGTCGCGGGAATCGGCATCGCGATCGGTCCGCTCGCCGGCGGGCTGCTGCTCGAGCACTTCGCGTGGGGATCGATCTTCCTCGTGAACATCCCGATCGTCATCGTCGCGATCGCGGCGGGCCAGTGGATCGTGCCGACGTCGAAGGACCCCCGCGCACCGAGGCTCGACGTGACGGGCGCGGTGCTGTCGATCACCGGGTTGTTCGTGCTGCTGTTCGCGATCATCGACGCGCCGACCGCGGGATGGACCGCGGCGCGCGTGCTCGGCGCGTTCGTGGTGTCCGCGGTGCTGCTCGCCGCGTTCGTGGCGTGGGAGCTGCGCAGCCGTCACCCGATGCTGAACGTCGCGTTCTTCGAGAACCCGCGCTTCACGGCGGCGAGCGTCAGCCTGATGCTCGTGTTCTTCGCGCTGTTCGGGGCGACGTTCCTGCTGACGCAGTACTTCCAGTTCGTGCTCGGCTACAGCGCGCTGAAGACGGGCGTCGCGTTGCTCCCGTTCGCGGTGGCGATCATGGTCGTCGCGCCGCTGAGCGCGCGCGTCGCCGAGAGGGTCGGCACGAAGGTCACGGTGGCGGTCGGGCTGCTCGTCGTGGCGATCGGGCTCGCACTGTTCTCGCGCGTGCGGGTCGACACGTCGTACGTCGACCTGTTGTGGCGGATGCTGCTCATGTCGGGAGGCATGGGGCTGACGATGACGCCCGCGACCGACTCGATCATGGGCTCGCTGCCCCTCGAGAACGCGGGGGTCGGCTCGGCCGTGAACGACACGACCCGCCAGGTCGGCGGCGCGCTCGGTGTCGCCGTCATCGGAAGCCTGCTCGCGTCGGGCTACGGATCGCGGATCGGCTCCTTCCTCCACGGCAAGCCCGTGCCGGCCACGGTCGCGAAGCAGATCCGCCACCAGGTCGGTGCGGCGCTGGCAGTCGCGCATCACGTCGGCGGCGCCGCCGGTGACGCGCTCGCGAGTCACGCTCGTGGAGCGTTCGTGAGCGGGCTCCACGCCGGCGTGGTCGTCGGCGCGGTCGCGGCGTTACTCGGCGCGCTCATCACCGCGGCCTGGCTGCCGGCCCGGCCGTTGCCTCCGGAGCGCCGCGAGGAGTTGCACGCGCGCGAGCGCCGCCGACGCGATCGTCCCAGCCGTCGTCGCCGGTCGAGCGCGACGTCACGCGCGTGACAGGCTGCGCGCATGCCGACCACACGCATCGACACGGTCACCGCTCCTGACGGACGCACGTTCGACGCGGACGTTGTCGTCCCCGACGCCGGACGCGGGCCCGGCGTGCTGCTCCTCCAGGAGATCTTCGGCGTCAACGAGTTCCTGCTCGGGAAGGCACGCGACCTCGCCGCGCTCGGTTACGTCGTGTCGTGTCCCGAGGTGTTCCACCGCGTCGAGCGCGGTGTCCGCCTCCCCCACGACGACGACAGCATGCAGGCCGGGTTCGGCTACATCGGCCGCTACCTCACGGAGGTCGAGGACGAGACGAAGGTCGCGGACCTCCTCGCTGCGCTCGACCACCTGCGCGGCCTGCCGGAGACGACCGGGAAGGTCGGTGTCATGGGCTACTGCCTCGGCGGGCTGTTGAGCTATCTCGTCGCCGCGTACGGGACGCCGGACGCGTGCGTGTCGTACTACGGCTCGAGCACGGCGCAGCGCCTCGCGCTCGCCGACGACATCACGTGTCCGATCTGCTTCCACTTCGGCGACCACGACGAGTACATCCCGATGGCCGACGTCGAACAGGTACGCAAGGTGTTCGACGGGCGACCGGATGCCGAGGTGCACGTGTACGAGGGCGCGGGCCACGCCTTCGAGAACCTGCTCGCGCCGCGCTTCGCCGATCCCGCCGCGGCGGCGCGCTCGTGGCCCGTGACCGTCGAGTTCCTCGCCCGGACGTTGCGCGACTGACGCCGCGCGGTCACACGACCGCGATCGCCTCGACCTCGATCATCATCCCGGGCAACGCGAGCGCGGTGACGCCGACGGCCGTCGACGCAGGCTGCGGCCCGGCGATGAACCCGGCCTTGATGCGACCGAAGTCGCGGAGCTTGCCGATGTCGGTGAGGAAGACGGTCAGCTTCACGATCGCGTCGAGACCCGCGCCGGCCTGCTCGAGCACAGCGCGCAGGTTCTCGAACACCTGCGTCACCTGCCGCTCGAAGTCGCCCTCGCCGACCAGCTGCCCCTCACCGGAGATGGCGGCCTGACCGGACACGAACACGACTGATCGCGCGCCGTCGACGCGCCACGCCTGCGAGAACCCGGCCGCGTCCTGCCACGACCACGGGTTGATCTGCGTCTTCTCCATCCGTCCCCCGTCTCCGCACTATCGGACCGCGACGACCTGTCGCGTCGCCTCGACGTCGCGGCCCATCTGCGCGACCAGCGCGTCGACGCTGTCGAAGCGTTGCTCGCCGCGCAGCCGGGTGACGAACCGGACGCGCACGTCCTGCCCGTAGAGGTCGCCGTCGAAGTCGAGCACATACGCCTCGAGCAGCGACACGTCGGCGTGCTCGTAGAACGTCGGGCGGCGGCCCAGCGAGATCGCCGTCGCGCGCTCCACGCCGTCCGGCGTGACGAACGTTCCCGCGTAGATGCCGTCGGCGGGCAGGCAGATCTCGCTGGGGACCGCGAGGTTGGCGGTCGGGTACCCGAGGGTGCGCCCGCGCCGGTCACCCTCCTGCACGACGCCGCGCACCTCGTGCGGACGGCCGAGGAGCCGCGCCGCGCCCGCGACGTCGCCTTCGGTCAGCAGCGTGCGGATGCGCGTGGACGAGTAGATCGTGCCAGTCGGGTCACCCTCGACCGCGACGAGCCCGAGGCCGATCACCTCGAACCCAAGCTCCGCGCCCATCCGCCCGAGCAGCGGGACGTTCCCGCCGCGCTTGTAGCCGAAGTGGAAGTCCTCGCCCACCACGACGAGCCGCGCGCGCAGATGCTCGACGAGCACGTCGGTGACGAACTGCTCGGCCGTCTCGTGGCTGCGCGACTCGTCGAACGTGAGGACGTAGCAGAGGTCGACGTCCCCGGTGAGGTCGATGAGCTCGAGCTTCTGCTCGAGCGTCGTCAGGAGCTTCGGCGCGGACTCCGGGCGAACGACCTGCGCGGGGTGACGGTCGAACGTGACGACGACCGCGTCGAGCCCACGCGCGTCGGCGAGCTCGCGCACGAGGTGCAGCACGCGCTGGTGACCGAGATGCACCCCGTCGTACGCGCCGATCGTCACGACCGCGCCGCCGCTGAGTCGCGGCGCGCCGTCGACGTCGCGTACCACGCGCATCACGGGCCGTCCGTTCCCGCCGCGGCGAGGACGACAGCGGGCTTCAGCTTCGGGCCACGCCGCTCGTACACCGCGAGCAGCGCGCCGCCGGGATCCACCATCGCGAACGGGCCCGCGCCGTGCGCGCGCTCGCCGATCGGATCGTCGGTGAACACGGCGCCGTGCGCGATCGCGGCGCGATGCACGTCGTCGACCTCTACACGTGCCATCGCCCGCATCGCGTCCGCGGGCGTGAGGCCGTGTGCGCTCGGGTCGGCGAGGACGGCGTCGAGCGGGTGCGCGTCGTCGAGCGTGAACGCGCCCGCGCGGAGCCGGCGCAGCGAACGGACGTGCGCGAACCCACCGAGCGCGCGCCCGAGGTCGTCCGCCAGCGTCCGGATGTACGTGCCGCTGCCGCACTCGATGCGGATCGTGGCGACCGGGTGGTCGCCGGGGACGAGGTCCTCGACGACGAGACGGGAGATGTGCACCGTCCGCGGCGGGCGGTCGACGTCCTTCCCGTGCCGGGCGAGCTCGTGCAGCCGGCGGCCGCCGACCTTCACCGCCGAGACCATGGGCGGCACCTGCTCGACGTCGCCGACGAAGCGTGCGGCGGCATGCTCGACGTCCTCGCGCCCGACCGGCATCGCGCGCCTCTCGAGCTCGCGACCGGACGCGTCGAGCGTGTCGGTCGCGATCCCGAAGACGACGTCCGCCCGGTACGCCTTCGACTCGCCCTGCAGGAACCGCAACAGCCGCGTCACGCGCCCGAGCCCGACGAGGAGCACGCCGGTCGCGTCGGGGTCGAGCGTGCCCGCGTGACCGATGCGGCGTTGGCCGCACGCGCCGCGCAACTTCGCGACGACGTCGTGGGACGTCCATCCCGCCGGCTTGTCGACGACCAACAACCCGTCGAGTTGTGTGGCACCGCTCACGGAGACGATTACAGCGCGGCGCAGATGGAGCGGACGACCTCGTCGATGCCGTCGCTCGACGTGAACCCGGCCGCGAACCGGTGGCCGCCACCGCCGTGCTGCTGCGCGATCGCCTGCACGTCGACGTCACCGAGCGACCGCAGGCTCACGCGCACCGACCCGTCGCGCTCCTCCTTGAGCACGCAGGTCACCTCGGCCTCCATCGTGCGCCGGAGGATGTCGATCAGCCCCTCGACCTCCTCGATCGTGACGTCGTGGCGCTTCAACATGTCCTGGGTGACCGCGGTCCACACGAAGCGCTCGTCCGTGAGGAGCTCGGCGCGCGCGAGCGCCTCCCCGAGCAGCTGCAGGTACGCGAAGCGATGCTCCTCGAAGAGCGTGCGACTGAGACGGGAGACGGGGACGTCGTACGCGACGAGCTCGCGCGCGAGGTCGAAGACGTCGGCTGTCGTCGTGTCGTACTGGAAGCGTCCGGTGTCGCACACGAGCGCGGCGTACAGGCAGTGCGCGGCATCCGCGTCGAGCGGAAGGCCCATCCGGTCGATCAGCCGGCGCGCGAGCACACCGCTCGCGGCGGCGTCCGGGTCGATGACGTTCACCGTGCCGTAGCGGTCGTTCGAGACGTGGTGGTCGACGACGACGAGCTCGTGGGCGGCCTTCGCGGCCGGCTCGAGGTCGCCGAGGCGGTTGAGCGCGCCGCAGTCGAACGTGACCATGACGTCCGGCTCGTCGGGGAACTCGGATGGCGGGACGAGCAGGTCGAGGCCGGGCAGCTCGCGGTAGTGGGGCGCGACGACGAACGGTGTCGGGAAGGACGCGACGACGCGCCGGCCCCCGGCGCGGAGCGCGTGGAACATGCCGAGCGTGGACCCGAGCGCGTCGCCGTCCGGGCTGACGTGGCACGCGAGCGCGACGGTGTCGGCGCGCCCGATCGTCGCGGCGGCGCGATCGAGGGCGTCCTGGACGCCCGCCCCACCGGAGCTCGTCACGATTCCCCTTCTCGCCGTGGCTCCCCGCCGTGGAGCTCGCGGATGATCTCGTCGACCCGGCGGCCCTGCACGACGCCCGGGTCCTCACGGAACGAGAGGCGGGGCAGGTACTTGAGCCGGACCTGGGTGCCGAGGACCCCGCGCAGGTGCGAGGCCGCGGCGCGCAATCCGGCGGCTGCCTCGTCGCTCGGACCGAACGCGGAATAGTAGACCGTGGCCTCCCGCAGATCGTTACTCACCTCGACGCCCGTCACCGTGACGAGCTCGAGGCGCGGGTCGGACAGTCGCTCGACCTCGGTCGCGAGCACCTCCCGCACGACCTCGTTGACACGCGCCGTGCGCGGGTAGCGACGGGTGCCGTGGTTGCGGTGCGCCACGTCACGCCCCTTCCAGGCAGCGCGCCATCTCAGGCGCCTTCCAGGTAGCGCGCCATCTCAGGCGCTCTCCAGGTAGGACGTCTCCTCGTCGAGCAGCTCGACGTCGGGCGCGTTCGCGACGAAGCGCTCGACCGTGGCGAGCACGTGCTCGAGCTGCCGGCTGCTCTCGGCGACGACCGCGACCGCGATCGCGGCGCGCTGCCACGCGTCCTGGTGGTCGACCTCGGCGACCGAGACGTGGAAGCGGTGGCGCAGCCCGTCCACGATCGGGCGGACCGCGGCGCGCTTGGCCTTCAGCGATCGACTCTCCGGGACACGCAGCTCGAAGCAGACCGCCGCGGCATGCATGTACCCATTCTCGCACCGTCGGCGACGCCCGCCGGAGCGTGACGCTTGACGGCCGCGCGTCCCGGGACGACGGTGGCGGCAGACGGTTCCTCGAACGGGAGGCGGGTCCGGATGCTGTATCTGGCGTTCGTGCGCGCGAAGCCGGCTGCGGCCGGCACGGAGGTCGAGACGCTCTCGCGCCGGTGGTGGAACGAGGGCGCGCGCCCCGAAGGGGTGACGACGATCGCGATCTACGGATCGGTCGGGACGTCCTGCCCGGACGTGTTCGTGTTCGACGCCGCGACGCACGACGACATCGAACGCGTGGTGCAGCACTGGAGCGCGGTCGCGGACCTGGACGTGCACCCGGCTGTGGACCTCGCCGACCGGTTCCGTCAGCAGGGCATGAACGTCGCGTGACGCGAGCGCCGGCTCGCGTCAGACGGCCGAACGACTACGTACGCGCGACCTCGCGGACGTCGTAGGTCTCGATGACGTCGCCAGGCTTGAGGTCCTGGAAGTTCTCGAGCCCGATGCCGCACTCGAAGCCCGCGTTCACCTCGCGCACGTCGTCCTTGAACCGGCGCAGCGACGCGATCGCACCCTTCCAGATGATCGTGCCCTCGCGCAGGAAGCGGACCTTCGACCCGCGGGTGATCGTGCCGTTCAGGACGTAGCAGCCGGCGACACGACCGACGCGCGGCACGCTGAAGATCTCGCGCACCTCGGCGTCGCCCGTGACGACCTCCTCGTACTCGGGCTTGAGGAGCCCGAGCAGCGCGTTCTTCACGTCGTCGAGGACCTGGTAGATCACCTCGTACAGACGCAGCTCGACGCCCTGCTGCTCCGCGAGCTCACGTGCCTTGCGGTCCGGACGCACGTTGAAGCCGATGACCGTCGCGTTCGACACCGCGGCGAGGTCGATGTCCGACTCGCTGATGCCGCCGACGCCGCGGTGCACGAACGACAGGCGCACCTCGTCGCGCTCCTGGTCGATGCGGCGCAGCGCGTCGGTGAGCGCCTCGAGCGAGCCCTGCACGTCCGCCTTGACGACGAGGTTCAGCGTCGCGACCTCGCCCCGCTGGACCATCGCGAAGATGTCCTCGAGGCGGGCGCCGCCCGACAGCGACATCGGGTGCGCCATGCTCGCGGCGCGCCGGCGGCGGCCGCGCGCCTCCGCGACCGTACGAGCGGTCTTCTCGTCGGGGGCGACACGCAGCTCGTCGCCGGCGAGGGGGACGTCGTCGAGGCCCAGCACCTCGACGGGGACCGACGGGCCGGCCTCGTTCACCTGCGCGCCCGTGTCGTCGAACATCGCGCGCACGCGGCCCCACCCGGCGCCCGCGACGATCGGATCGCCGACCCGCAACGTGCCGCGCTCGACGAGCGCGGTGACGACCGGGCCGCGACCGGAGTCGAGGTTCGACTCGAGCACGAACGCGCGCGCGGGCGCCTTCGGGTTCGCGGCGAGCGGCGGGTCCTCGAGGTCGGCGACGAGCAGGATCGAGTCGAGCAGCTCGTCGACGCCCTGACCGACGGGCGCGGCGACCTCGTTCACGATCGTCGTGCCACCCCACTCCTCGGGGACGAGCTCGTTCTCGACGAGCTGCTGACGTACGCGCGTCGTGTCCGCGTTCTCGCGGTCGACCTTGGTGATCGCGACGATGACCGGCACCTCGGCGGCGCGCGCGTGGTTGATCGCCTCGACGGTCTGCGGCATCACGCCGTCGTCCGCCGCGACGACGAGCACGGCGACGTCGGTTGCCTGCGCGCCGCGGGCGCGCATCGCGGTGAACGCCTCGTGGCCGGGCGTGTCGATGAACGTGATCGGCCGGCCGTTCTTCACGACCTGGTACGCACCGATGTGCTGCGTGATGCCGCCGGCCTCGCCTGCGACGACGTTCGTCTCGCGGATGCGGTCGAGGAGCGTCGTCTTGCCGTGGTCGACGTGGCCCATCACGGTCACGACGGGCGCGCGCGGCTCGAGCAGCGCCTCGTCGTCCTCCTCGTCGTCGCCGAGCAGCGCCTGCAGCTCGAGCTCGGCCTCCTGGCCCGGCTCGACGAGCAGGACCTCGGCGCCGAGCTCCTCGGCGATCAGCTCGATCATCTCGTCGGCGAGCGACTGCGTGCCGGTGACCATCTCGCCGGCGTCGAACAGGATGCGGACGAGGTCGGCGGTCGTCCGGTTCAGCTTCGGCGCGAGCTCCTGGAGCGTGACGCCGCGCGGGACGACGATCTCGCCCTCGGGGACGGGCGCGTCCTTCGGCGTGAGCGCCGGCATCGACGCCGGGCCGAGGTCCTCGAAGCTGCGACGGCGCTTCTTCCGGCGCGGGCGCTGGCCGCCAGGTCGGCCGCGACCCTGGTACCCGCCGCCGGGGCCACCACGCCCGGGGGGACCGCCACCGGGACCACCGCCCGGCCCGCCCCGGCCGTAGCCGCCGCCACCGGGACGGCCGAAGCCACCACCGGTACGCGGCGCGCCGGCACCACCGCCGCCGCCGGTCGGACGACCGAAGCCACCGCCACCACGCGGCGCGCCGCCGCCGGACGGGCGGCCGGGGGTGCGCTGGCCCGGCGGGGGCGGGATGACACGGCTGCCGGGCGGCGGTGGAATCACCTTCCCCGACGCGCTGCGCAGCGGTGCGGGAGCCGGAGGCGGCGTGTGCCGGCCCGGGTCGCCGGGACCGCGCGGAGGCGCGGGCGCGCCGGGTGACGCGGCCGCGGCCGCAGGTTGCTCGACGTCGGGAGCCGACGGGGCGCCGGTACCGGGCGCGGGTGCTGCCGCGGCCGCCGGGCGCTCCGCGGGCTCCGGCGCAGGTGCCGGCGGGGCGGGCTGCGCGGCGGCGGGTGCCTCGGGCTCGACGAGCGGCCGGGGTGCCGGCGTGGGTGTCGAGCGCACGACGCGGTGACGGGGCGCGGGCGCCGGTTCGGGGGTCTCCACGGCCGGCTCGGGCTCCGCGGGCGCGGGGGTCTCGGTCTTCGTGCGGGACCGGCCGCTGCGGACGGTCTTGGTCGCGCCCGCGGCCTTGGCCGGCGCGGGCTCCTCGGCGGCCGGCTCGCGGCGGAGGCCCTCGGCGTCGGCGAGACGGCGGACGCGGTCGGCCAGGGGATCGTCGATGCTCGACGAGTGGCTCTTGACGCCGATCTTCAGCCGCTCGCACAGGTCGAGCACGGTCTGGTTCTCGACGCCGAGCTCCCTCGCCAGCTCGTAGACCCGGATCTTCTTCGTGGCCAACGCCCGTCCTTCGTTTTCGTTGCCTTGCGTCGTTGCCGTGCGTCGTCGCTCGTCGTCTCCGGACGCGCCGGTCGATCAGCGCGGCGTACCCTCGGCCCGCAGCCGCCCATACAGTGTCGCGCGCAACCGCTCGATCTCGTCGCCGTCGACGTCCCGCCGCAGCGCACGCCCGAGTGCCCGCCGCCGCACGGCCTGCTCGAAGCACCCGGGAGAGCCGGCGCACAGCCACGCGCCGCGCCCCGGACCGGGCCCGACGACGAGGCTACCGTCCGGCGCCCGGGCGATCCTGACCAATACGTCGGGCGTGGCGACGCGGCGGCAGCCGACACACGTCCGCCGCGGGGGCGATCCTCGGCTCAGGCGTTCGCCTCGCCGCCGTCGCCCCCGCTCGCGGTCGCCTCGGCCGGCTGCCCCTCGCCGGCGCCGTCCGCCACTGGTGAGTCGGCCGCGGGTGACTCCGCCACGGGTGACTCGGTCCTCTGCTCGACCGGGACCGGCGTGTCCGCTCCCTCCGCGGACGCGCCCGCGTACCCCGCCGCCTCGGCGGAGATGGCCTCGCCACCCTCGGCCGGCTGCCACACGAGCTGACCCGACTCGTCCTTCACCCACTCGCCCTCGGCGTACTCGACGCCGCCCGTCTCCTCCTCGTGGAGCTGGGTCTCGCTCTTGATGTCGACACGCCAGCCCGTGAGACGAGCGGCGAGCCGCGCGTTCTGGCCCTCCTTGCCGATCGCGAGCGAGAGCTGGAAGTCGGGGACGATCACCTCGGCCGTGCCCGTGTCGGCATGGATGCGGACCTCGCGGACGCGCGCGGGCGCGAGGGCCTTCATCACGAACTCGGACGCGTCGTCGCTGTAGGGAACGATGTCGACCTTCTCGCCCCGCAGCTCGTTCACGACCATCCGGACGCGCGACCCGCGCGCGCCCACGCACGCACCGACCGGGTCGACGTTGTTGTCGTTCGACGCGACGGCGATCTTCGTGCGATGGCCGGGCTCGCGCGCGATCGCCTTGATGTCGACGACGCCGTCGACGATCTCGGGCACCTCGAGCTCGAACAGCCGCTTCACGAGACCGGGGTGCGTTCGCGACACGACGATCTGCGGACCCTTCGCGGTGCGGCGCACCTCGACGATGTACGCCTTCAGCCGGCTGCCGTGCTCGTAGCGCTCGTTCTGCACCTGCTCGGCCTGTGGGAGCAGCGCCTCGACCTTGCCGAGGTCGAGCAGCGTGTAGCGCTGGTCGGTCTGCTGGATGATCCCGGTGACGATGTCGCCCTCGCGGCCCGCGTACTCCTCGTACTTCATCTCGCGCTCGAACTCGCGGATGCGCTGCAGGATCACCTGCTTCGCGGTCTGCGCGGCGATGCGGCCGAAGTCCGACGGGGTGTCGTCCCACTCGCGGACGACGTTGCCCTCCTCGTCGAGCTCCTGCGCGATGACGCGGATGTCGCCCGTCTCGACGTCGACCTCGACCTCGGCCTCCTCGGCGGCGTCGGGACGGCGCTTGTACGCGGTGACGAGCGCGTCGGCGAGCGCCTGCAGCAGGCTCTCGACCGAGATGCCCTTCTCGCGCTCGAGGTTCTCGAGCGCCTCCATCATGTCGCTGTTCATCGCGGCTGCCTCACGTTCGTCGCGGCGGGCCCGCGACTGTGGTTCTTCTTGTGCCGGGTGTTCCTTCCGCCGCCGGGCTTCGGCGCAGGTCCCCACTCGAAGACCGTGCGCGCGGCGTCGACGGTGTCGTACGCGATCCGTTCGCGTGCGCCGTCCTCGGCGTCGAGCGTCAGCCCACCCGACGGGTCGTCGTCGGCCGCGACGAGCACGCCGCGCACGCGCCGCACGGATCCGTCGGTCGCGCGCGTCTTCACGGTGACGACCTCGCCGACCGCGCGCACGAAGTGGTGCGGCCGGCGGAGCGGACGCTCGACGCCGGGGCTCGTGACCTCGAGCGCGTACGGGCCGGCGACGAGCGCGTCGTCGTGATCGAGCACTCCCGAGACGGCCTCCGTGGCGGCGGTGATGGCGTCGAGGTCGACGCCGCCGTCGCGGTCGACCGCCACGCGCAGCACGCGGCCGCGCCCTTGCCCGGTGAGCACGACATCGAAGAGCTCGAGACCGAGCGGCGCGAGGACGGGCTCCAGCGCGACGCGCACCGCCTCCTCCCGCTCGCTCACCGCGCCCTCCGATGCTCTTCGTGCCGTTGCTCTTCGTGCCGTCGTCTGGCTGCGTCCGGCCTTCCTGCGGGTGGCAAGAAAAAGCGTGGGCTCCCGCCCACGCAGCACCGACCACCTACTGCCACGGACTGCACCGGGACCGGAGCCCCGGCGATCCAACCCCGTCAGTATACCGGAGCGGAAAGCCGCCGCGACCTCGGTCAACGTGGTCAGGAGGACGGCGATCCGGGAACCGCGCCGGTACCGTGGACGGATGGCGCGAGGGGCCGCGCCCGACGGGAACCCGGGCACCATCGCCGACGCGAACACAGAAATGGGCGGAGCGGCGCGGGTGTCCGTGCGCGACGCTCGTGACGTGGCGGAAGCGGTTGCCGTTCCCCGTGCGCACGACGACGAGCGGGCCGCGCCGTCACGCGAGCGGACGCGGCCCCGGGAGCGCTGGCTGACGTGGCTCCGGCGCACGGTCACGGTCGTCGTCCTCGCCTTCGTGGTCGTCGCCGCGCTGACCCACAAGAAGGATCTCGACCAGGCGGTCGGCGAGCTCGACGACCTGAGCTGGGGCTGGCTCGCGGTGGCGATCGCGTTCGAGGCGGCCTCGCTCATCGCGTTCGCGCGCCTGCAGCGTTGGCTCCTGCGGGCCGGGGGCGTCCATCTCCGCTTGCGGGAGATGGTGGAGATCACGCTCGCGGGCAACGCGCTCGCGATGTCACTGCCCGGCGGCGCGGCGTGGGCCGCGGCGTGGGACTACGCGCAGCTCCACCGGCGCGGTGCGAAGCGTGAGGTCGCGGCCTGGGTGGTGCTCGTCGCGGGCGCGCTGTCGGCGTTCGCGCTCTTCCTGTTGATGGTCGTCGGCTCGCTCGTCGCGGGCGACTCGGGACCCGTGGCCTCGCTGCGACCGGTCGGGCTCGGGCTGCTCGCCATCCCGGTGGTGGCCGCGCTCGTCGCCTTCGCCGCCCACCGCAGCCAGGGTGTGCGCGACGCGCTCTCGAGCATCAGCGCGTCGGTCGCGCGCGTGCCCGGCGGACGGAGTGTGCGCGACGCGGTCGCGACACTCGTCGACAAGATCGCGATCGTGAAGCCGAGCTTCACGACATGGCTCGAGGCGCTCGCGTTCGCGTTGCTGAACTGGCTCGAGGCGTGCGCGTGCCTCGCCGTGTGCATCATCGCGGTCCACGGGCACGTGCCGTGGCGCGGGCTGCTCGTCGCGTACACCGTCGGGCAGGTCGCCGCGAGCCTCCCCATCACGCCGGGCGGGGTCGGCGTGGTCGAGGGGAGCATCACGGGCCTGCTCGTCGCGTACGGGATGTCGACGAAGGTCGCGCTCGCCGCGGTGCTGTTGTTCCGCGTCGTGTCGTTCTGGGGGCTCGTCCCGGTCGGATGGATCGCGTGGGGAACGCTCACGCTGGCGGGCCGGCACCGTCCCGGTCGCTGGCAGCACCCGTGGCGCGTGCACGCACACGAGGGCGCGACGGCCGTCGGTGCCCCGACGCAGTCGGTCGGCGCGACGAAGCCCCTCGCGGACCGCGTGTTCCCGCCGCCGCCGTGCAAGGGCTGCGAGGAAGAGCCGTCGCCGCGCCGTCGCCGGCGCAGCGCCTGAGCCGGAGGTCAGGCGAAGATCTCGTGCAGCTCGGCGGGAACGACCGCCTCGAGCTGCGCGTACGTGCACGACGACGGTTCACGGTCGCGCCGCCAGCGGAGGAAGCGCGCGGTGTGGCGGAAGCGGTCGCCCTGGAGGTGCTCGTACGCGACCTCGGCAACGAGCTCGACGCGCAGCGGCTCCCAGCTGAGGTCCTTGTTCGCGTTCCAACGGCTGATCGCGCCCGGCATGCGCGACCCCTCGTGCGCCTGCGCGTCGGCCCACTCGCGCCACGGGTGACCGTCGAGCGCGTCGTCGCGGTACGGCGCGAGCTCGTCGACGAGCTCGCGCCGGCGTTGCGCGCTGAAGCTGCTCGCCACGCCGACGTGGTGCAGCACGCCGCCGTCGTCGTAGAGCCCGAGCAGCAGCGACCCGACACCCGCGCCGTCCTTGTGCCACCGGAAGCCCGCGACGACGCAGTCGCATGTGCGCTGGTGCTTCACCTTGAGCATGACGCGCTCGTTCTCGCGGTACGGCAGGGTCAACGACTTCGCGACAACGCCGTCGAATCCCGCGCCTTCGAAGCGGTCGAACCACTCGCGCGCGACGGCCTCGTTCGTCGTCGCCGGCGTGACGCGCACGGGCGGGGTCGCGCCCGCGAGCTCGCGCTCGAGGATGGCGCGCCGTTCCGAGAACGGACGCTCGCGCAGGTCGTCGTCGCCGAGCGCGAGCACGTCGAACGCGACGAACGACGCCGGCGTCTCGCGCGCGAGCTTGTTCACCCGGCTCGCCGCGGGATGGAGCCGGAGCTGGAGCAGGTCGAAGTCGAGACCGGACGGCGTCGCGATCACGATCTCGCCGTCGAGCACGCAACGGTCCGGGAGGTCGCGCCGCAGCGGGTCGAGCAGCTCGGGGAAGTAGCGGGTCATGGGCCGCTCGTTGCGGCTGCCGAGCTCGACCTCGTCGCCGTCGCGGAACGCGATGCAGCGGAACCCGTCCCACTTCGGCTCGTACACGTAGTCGTCGCCCTCCGGGAGCTCGCGGACGAGCTTCGCGAGCATCGGCGAGACGGGCGGCATCACGGGAAGCTTCATCGCGCCCTCAGCGCGCCGCCGTGGCGACCGTCGCGGCGGCGTCGTCGATCGGGAGCTCGTCGCGCTCGCCGGTCGCGCGGATCTTCCGCTCGACGACACCGCGCGCGACGCCTTTCGCGCCGACCACGAGCTGGACGGGCATGCCGAGCAGGTCGGCGTCCGCGAACTTCACACCCGGGCTCGCGTCGCGGTCGTCGAAGAGGACCTCGAGCCCGCGCGCCTCCAGGTCCGCGCAGAGCTTCTCCGCGACGTCGAGGACCGCGCCGGCGGCGTCACCGCGACCCGGGAGCGCGACCACGTGCGCGTCGTACGGCGCGAGGGCGGGCGGCCACGCGAGCCCGTGCTCGTCGTGGTGCTCCTCGGCGACCGCGGCGACGACGCGCGACACGCCGATGCCGTAGCAGCCCATGACGACCGGGTGCTGCCCGCCGGACTCGTCGGTGTACGTCGCGCCGAGCGCGTCCGCGTACTTCGTGCCGATCTGGAACACGTGGCCGACCTCGATCCCGCGGTCGACCGACAGCGACGCACCGCAGCGCGGGCAGTGGTCGCCCGTCACGACCGTCGCGATCGGGGCCCACACGTCGACCGCGAAGTCGCGGTCGAGCTGCGCGTTCCGCACGTGGTGGTCGACGCGGTTCGCGCCCGTGACCCAGCCGCGAGTGCGGTCGATCGAGTCGTCGGCGACGACGATCGACGCGCCCGGGAAGTTCGGGCCGATGTAGCCGCGCGGCAGCTCGGGATGCGCGGCGAAGTCGCCGTCGTCGTAGAGACGGACCCGGCGTGGCGCGACGGCGCGCGCGAGCGCGACCTCGTTCACCTCACGGTCGCCGGGCACGAGCGCAAGGCCGAGATCGCCGTCGGCGTCGAACGCGATGCACTTGAGCATGTGCCTCGGTTCGACGCCGAGGAAGTCGGCGACGCCCGCGATGCCGGGCAGCCCGGGCGTCTCGACCTCCTCCATGGGTGGAGGCGTGACGATCGGCATCGCTCGTGTCTGCGCCCCGCGCGTCGCAGCCTCGACGTTCGCGGCGTAGTCGCACGACGAGCACCAGACGAAGTCGTCCTCGCCGACCGCGGCGACGGCCATGAATTCGTGGTTGACGTCGCCGCCGATCTCCCCCGACTGCGCCTCGACCGCGCGGAACGTCAGCCCGCATCGCTCGAAGACGCGCCCGTACGCGTCGTACATCGTCTTGTACGCGGCGCGCAGCCCGTCCACGTCGGCGTCGAACGAGTACGCGTCCTTCATGAGGAACTCGCGCGCGCGCAGGAGACCGAAGCGGGGCCGGAGCTCGTCGCGGTACTTCCAGTTGATCTGGTAGAGGACGAACGGCAGGTCGCGGTAGCTCGACGAGTCGGCCGCCACGAGCGCGGTGACCGCCTCTTCCGCCGTCGGCGACAGGCAGAAGCGCGACTCCTTGCGGTCCTCGAGCCGGAACATCAGCGGCCCGTACGCGGCGTCGCGGCCGCTGCGCTCCCAGAGGTCGAGCGGCTGGACGATCGGGAGGACGACCTCCTGCGCGCCGGCGCGGTCCATCTCCTCGCGCACGATGTCGGTCACGGCCCGCAGGACCCGGTCGCCGAGCGGGAGCCACGCGTAGACGCCCGACGCCACCTTGCGGATGTAGCCCGCCCGGACGAGGAGCCGGTGGCTGTCGACCTCGGCGTCGGCCGGGTCGTCGCGCAAGGTGCGCGAGAACAGGCGGGTCATGCGCATGACCAGAAGTTACGCGCTGGCAGGGCGGGGACCCGGGCCGATTCCGGCGCCCGACCCGCCGAAATCCGACCGTCAGACTCGGGAAAATTCCCGACCTCCAAACTGGTATTTCGGAGCCGGAGCCGGTAGGCTACGACCCGTGATCCGGCGAAGCGGTGCGCCCAGCATCTCCCAAGGCCGCACCCCGCACGAGGTGCGCGACGAGCTGTGTCGCCGCCTCGGTCCGGTACGCGCGTAGTCGTCCCGCGCGCCGCCGCCCACCTTCCGTCCTCCCCGGGCTGGAACGCGCGCCCGGGCCCGGGTGTGCGGCGTGCCCCCCAAACCCCGCCGGAGGAACGCCATGGCCATCGACGTCGCAGAGCTGCGGTCCCGCACCCTCGATCCGTCGATCGCGGAGGAGCTCGACCGCTTCGAGCAGACCATCGGCGAGTACCTCGCGGGCGACGTCGAGGAGGACGTCTTCCGGATCTGCCGCCTGAACTTCGGGATCTACGGGCAGCGGCAGGGCGAGCACCACCAGATGACCCGGGTGAAGATCCCCCACGGCCGTCTCGAGCCGGAGCAGCTCGAGACCCTCGCGTACATCGCGGAGACGTACTCGCGCGGGTGGGGCCACCTCACCACGCGCCAGAACGTGCAGTTCCACTTCGTGCAGCTCGAGCAGGTGCCCGAGGTGCTGCGGCTGCTCGCGTCCGTCGGCATGACCACGCGCGAGGCGTGTGGTGACACCGTGCGCAACGTCACCGGCTGCCACCTCGCCGGCGCATGCCCGTACGAGGTCGTCGACATCACGCCGTGGGCCCAGGCGGCGACCGACCTCTTCCTGCGCAACCCGATCGCGCAGCGCCTGCCGCGCAAGTTCAAGATCAACTTCTCTGGCTGCGCGACCGACTGCGGCCAGGCGATGTTCAACGACGTCGGCGTGATCGCGGTCAACCGTCCCTTGCCGGACGGCACGGTGGAGCCGGGCTTCAAGGTGTTCGTCGCCGGTGGTCTCGGCGCGAACCCGCACGCGGCGCTCGCGCTCGAGGAGTTCACGTCGCGCGAGGACCTCATGCCGACGATCGAGGCGATCCTCCGCACGTTCGACCACTACGGCAACCGCGACAACAAGATCCGTGCGCGCATGAAGTGGCTGGTCGACGAGCTCGGGATCGACGAGCTGCGCCGGCGCATCATGCGTGAGCGTCGCTTCCTGCGTGCGTCGACGACGTGGCCGGGCGGGATCCCGGAGCAGGTGCGCGAGCGCGGCGACGCCCCGGCGGGCATGGGGACCGAGGTCACCGCGGACGCCGGCACGGTCCCCGGGGGCGTTCCCGTCCGCATCCGCAGCTCCTCCCCGTACGACCGGTGGGAGGAGGCGAACGTCGTGCGCGGCCGCGCCAACGGCACCGTCAGCGCCTACGCGTACGCGCGTCTCGGCGACATCACGACCGAGCAGTTCCGGGGCATCGCCGACATCCAGCGCGACTTCGGCATCGAGGTCCGCATCACCAACCGTCAGAACTTCGCGCTGCGCGGCCTGCGTGAGGACCAGCTGCGGGACCTGCACGCGCGTCTCGACGCGCTCGGCATGGCGGAGGCCGGCGCGGAGCTCGCGCGCGACGTCGTGGCGTGCCCGGGCGCGGACACCTGCAACCTCGCGGTGACGCAGTCGCGCGGCCTCGCGGACGCGATCGGCGCGGCGCTCGAGGAGTCGGGTCTCGCGGACGTCGGTGGCGTGCGCGTGAACATCTCCGGCTGCACGAACTCGTGCGGGCAGCACCACACGTCGGACATCGGCTTCTTCGGCCTCGAGCGCCGCGCGCACGGACGTTCGGCACCCGGCTACCAGATGCTGCTCGGCGGGCGCATCGGGCAGATGGAGGTCGCGTTCGGGCAGCGCGCGACGAAGCTCCCGGCGAAGGCCGCCGCCCAGGCCGTCGTGCGCGTCGTCGGACGGTTCGCGGACGAACGCGACGCCGGCGAGACGTTCGCCGACTGGCTCGACCGTTCGGGCGGTGCCGCGGGCGTCGGCAAGACGTTGAAGGAGCTCGACGAGTTCCCGGAACCGGACGTCGCGCCCGACTACTACGTCGACTACGACGAGACGGGTCCGTACGTCGCGGACGTCGGCCCGGGCGAGTGCGCGGGCGCCTGAGGCCGATGACGACGCTCTCCGATCCCATCGCAGACCTCGCGGAGCTCGCGGGCGTGTCGCGCGAGCTCGAGCACGCGCCGGCATCGCGCGTGGTCGAGTGGGCGTGGGACCGCTTCGGCGACGGGCTGGTGCTCGCGGCGTCGTTCCAGGACTGCGTGCTCGTCGACGTCGCGACGAAGGTCGCGCCGGACGTCGAGGTCGTCTTCCTCGACACCGGCTATCACTTCGCGGAGACGCTCTGGTACGTCGACCAGGTGCGCCGCCGCTACGACCTCCGCCTGACGGTCGTCACGCCGGACGTCGGCCACGACGACCGGTGGCAACACGACCCGGACGGCTGCTGCAACGCGCGCAAGGTCGAGCCGCTGCGGCGCGCGCTCGACGGCCGGGCCGCGTGGATGACGGGGCTCCGGCGCGCCGAGACCGCGTCGCGCGCGCAGGCACCGATCGCCAGTTGGGACGTGGGGCGCGGGCTCGTGAAGGTGAACCCGCTCGCGACGTGGACCGACGTCGACGTCGCGGGCTACGTGCGCGACCACGAGCTGCCGGTGCACCCGCTCGCCGACCGCGGCTTCCCCTCGATCGGGTGCTGGCCGTGCACGCGGCCCGTGACTGACGGCGACGACCCCCGCTCGGGTCGCTGGGCGGGGACCGACAAGATCGAGTGCGGCCTGCACGGCTGAGGCGCGATCGTTGTCCTCGATGTCACGCACGTTGACGCTCAGCCATCTGCGCACGCTCGAGGCCGAATCCATTCACGTGTTCCGCGAGGTCGCCGCCGAGTTCGAGCGACCCGTCCTGCTCTTCTCGGGCGGCAAGGACTCGATCGTCATGCTGCGCCTGGCCGAGAAGGCGTTCTGGCCCGCGCCGATCCCGTTCCCGGTGATGCATGTCGACACCGGCCACAACTTCCCCGAGGTGATCGAGTTCCGGGACCGGCGCGTCCAGGAGCTCGGGGTGCAGCTGGTCGTCGCGTCCGTGCAGGCGTCGATCGACGCCGGGCGTGTCCACGAGGACCCGCGGCCGGGCGCGTCGCGCAACCGTCTGCAGACGACGACGTTGCTCGACGCGATCGAGGAGCACCGGTTCGACGCGGTGTTCGGAGGTGCCCGTCGCGACGAGGAGAAGGCGCGCGCGAAGGAGCGCGTCTTCTCTTTGCGCGACGAGTTCGGGCAGTGGGACCCGAAGCAGCAGCGGCCCGAGCTGTGGGCGCTCTACAACGGCCGTCACCGTCCCGGTGAGCACATGCGGGTGTTCCCACTGTCGAACTGGACCGAGCTCGACATCTGGCAGTACATCGCCGACGAGCGCATCGAGGTCCCGTCGATCTACTACGCGCACCGTCGACGCGTGTTCCGCGTCGACGGAATGCTCATGGGCGTCGGCGAGTTCCTCCCCGCACCCGAGGGCGCCGAGGTGTTCGAGGCGACGGTGCGCTACCGGACCGTCGGCGACATGACGTGCACCGCGGCGGTCGAGTCGGCTGCGGCGACCGTGGAGGACGTCATCGAGGAGGTCGCGTCGTCGCGCATCACCGAGCGGGGCGCGACACGTGCCGACGACAAGTTCTCCGAGGCCGCGATGGAGGACCGCAAGCGCGAGGGATACTTCTAGTCGTGAGCGAGACGCAGCGGAAGCCTGGGCGGATGCCCGGCAGGCCGGAGCGGAGTCGACCCGTATGAGTGAGCGAGCCGGGAGGCGAGCGGGAGCGGGGCCCGAGCGGCCCGCGCCGCAGGCGCAAGAGCGGAAGACATGAGCGAACTGCTGCGTCTCGCGACCGCGGGCTCCGTCGACGACGGGAAGAGCACGCTCATCGGGCGGCTGCTGTACGACTCGAAGGCGATCTTCGAGGACCAGCTCGACGCGGTGGAGCGGACGAGTCGCGCCCGCGGTGACGAGCAGGTCAACCTCGCGCTCCTCACCGACGGGTTGCGCGCCGAACGGGAGCAGGGCATCACGATCGACGTCGCGTACCGCTACTTCGCGACGCCCAACCGGAAGTTCATCATCGCCGACACACCCGGCCACATCCAGTACACGCGGAACATGGTCACGGGCGCGTCGACCGCAGACCTCGCACTCATCCTGATCGACGCGCGCAAGGGTGTCTTGGAGCAGTCACGCCGCCACGCGTTCATCGCGTCGTTGCTGCGCATCCCGCACCTCGTGCTGTGCGTCAACAAGATGGACCTCGTCGGCTACGACCGCGAGGTGTTCGAGGCGATCAAGGCCGAGTTCCGCGAGTTCGCGACGAAGCTGGACGTCGCCGACCTGACGTTCATCCCGATCTCCGCGCTGCACGGCGACAACGTCGTCGACCGCTCCGCGAACATGCCGTGGTACGAGGGCACGTCGTTGCTGCACCACCTCGAAGAGGTGCACATCGCGTCCGACCGGAACCTCATCGACTGCCGCTTCCCGGTGCAGTACGTGATCCGGCCGCGCAACGACGCGTTCCACGACTACCGGGGGTACGCGGGGACCGTCGCCGGCGGTGTGTTCCGACCGGGCGACGACGTGGTCGCGCTGCCGTCGGGGTTCACGACCCGCATCGCGTCGATCGACACGATGGACGGCGCGGTCGACGAGGCGTTCCCGCCGATGGCGGTGACGGTCACGCTCGAGGACGACCTCGACGTCGGCCGCGGCGACATGCTGTGCCGCCCGCACAACCGGCCGACGATCACGCAGGACCTCGACGCGATGGTGTGCTGGCTCGACGAGCAGAGCGCGCTGAGCGCGGGCGGGAAGCTCGGTATCAAGCACACAACCCGATCGGCCCGCGCGCTGGTGAAGGACTTGCGGTACCGGCTCGACATCAACACGCTGCACCGCGACGAGGCCGCGCCGTCGTTGACGCTGAACGAGATCGGCCGGGTCACCTTGCGGACGACCGTCCCGTTGTTCGTCGACGAGTACCGACGCAACCGGACGACGGGCAGCTTCATCCTGGTCGACGAGTCGACGCGCAAGACCGTCGGCGCCGGGATGATCCTCGGCATCCCCGACTGACCGACGGCCCACCGACCCGGCTCGTCGACAGCGCTGCCGAAGCGAGCGCCAACCCGAGCCGCCGGCCGGATGACTGTCATACCCCCCTTGTAGAATCGAACACGTGTTCGGAACATCGGAGCGGGTGCTGCAGTTGCTGGCCGAGCGAGAGCGGCTTGACGCCGCGCTGCTCGCCGCGGTCGGCGAGCTCGACGCGTCGGGTGAGTGCGCGGTTGACGGCGCACTGTCGACGCATTCGTGGTTGGTGCATCGAGGCCGAGTGACGCGACCCGAGGCGTCGCGGCTGCTGCGGGGCGGGCGGCTCGTGCAACGCCATCCGCGAACGGCGAAGCGCCTCGACGACGGTGACGTGACCTGCGCGCACGTCGATGCGCTCGCGTTGGCGGCCCGTGGGCATGACGAGCTGTTCGACGAGCACGAGGAGGAGCTCCTCGCGATCGCGCGCGAGACCCGGCCGGAGGAGTTCCGGGTCGCGATGCGCCGTTGGCGCGAGATCGCGGAGGACCTGGACGAGAACGGCGAGCGCGACCCCGAGAAGCCGTACCGCCGCCGTCGCCTGTATCTCTCGAAGCTCCCCGACGGCAGCCTCCACATCGACGGTCGCCTCGATCCCGTTGCCGGCGAAGCGGTGATCAGCGCGCTCGAGAAGCTCATGGCTCCGGATCCGGAGCGGACGCCGGCACAGCGGCGCGCCGACGCGCTGCACGAGCTCGCTCGGCGCGCGCTCGGTTCCGCAGTGCCTGCCGAGCTCGACGTGTTCGTCGACGTCGAGACGCTCGCCGGGATGATGCCCGACGATCCGCGTACGGCGCGTTGCGACCTCGCGCACGTGGGGCCCGTCGCGCCGAGCACCGTCCGGCGGTTGGCGTGCGACGCGATCCTCCGGCGGGTCGTGCGCGACCGCGACGGCGAGATCCTCGATCTCGGACGCCGCACCCGCGTCGTCAGCCCGGCGCAACGCAGGGCAGTCATGCTGCGCGACGGCGGCTGTGCGTGGCCCGGTTGCGACCGACCACCCGAATGGTGCGACGTCCATCACGAGAGACACTGGATCGACGGGGGTGCGACCGACCTCGACAACCTGAGGATGTACTGCCGTCATCACCACGTGAAGCTCCACGAAGGATGGACCGGTCGGCGACGACCCGACGGCACTGCGTCTGTGGAACCGCCATGAGAGCGAACGCTCCCGATTAGCGTGATACCGATGACCGTCCATCACGTCGCCGCGACCGGGTTCGGGAGCGAAGCGGCCGCATACGACCGCGCCCGTCCGACGTACCCCGACGACGCGGTCGCCTGGGTCGTGGACGCGCTCACCATCGCGTCCGGCCGGCGCATCGCCGACGTCGCCGCCGGTACCGGGAAGTTCACCCGGCTGCTGCTCCCTGCGGGCGGAGACGTTGTCGCGGTCGAGCCGGTCGCGGGGATGCGCGCGGTGCTGCACGACGCGCTGCCCGAGGTTCCGGTCGCGGCCGGCACCGCGGAGGCGATGCCGTTCCGGGCCGGATCGTTCGACGGCGTCACCGTCGCGCAGGGGTTCCACTGGTTCGACGCCCAGCGCGCGCTGGAGGAGTTCCACCGGGTGCTGCGCGCGAACGGGCGAGTCGCGCTCGTGTGGAACGCGCGCGACCGGAGCGTCGACTGGGTCGACGAGCTGTGGTCCGTCATGGACCGGGTCGAGAAGAAGGCGCCGTGGCGCAACCACGAGGAATGGCGCGAGAGCGCGTTCGTCGACACACCGTGGTTCGGGCCACTGCACGAGGCGCGGTTCCGCCACGAGCAGCTGCTGACCGTCGACGGGGTCGTGGACCGGTTCCGCAGCGTGAGCCACGTCGCGACGCTGCCGCCCGACGAGCAGGCCGCGGTCCTCGACGAGGTGCGCGACGTGCTCGCGACACATCCCGCCACGCGCGGCCGCGAGCAGGTCGCCATCCCCTACCGAGTCGACTGCTACTGGGCCGAGCGGGCGTGACGGCGCCGGACACGCGCTCGCGGCTCGCGGTCGCGGCGGGGAACGCGACCGCATGGGCGTCACGAGCAACCGGGCGCGGCGCGGGGACACACCTCGGTGGGCGCGTGATGCTCGCGATCGATCGCGACCTGCTCGGGAAGCTCGGCGCCGGGCGGCGCGTCGCGCTCGTCTCGGCCACGAACGGGAAGACGACGACGACGCGCTTTCTCCGCGCCGCGCTCGAGGACGCCGGCACCGTCGTCGCGTCGAACCACACGGGGGCGAACATGGCCGCGGGGCTCGCAGCCGCGCTCGGTGCCGCGCCCGACGACGCACGCGTCGCGATCCTGGAGGTCGACGAGCGCTGGTTGCGCCGGGTCGTCGACCCACTCGACGCGGAGTTGCTCGTGCTGGGAAACCTCAGCCGCGACCAGCTCGACCGGTTCGGCGAGGTGCGCAGTGTCGCCGAGCAGTGGCGAGGCGTCTGCGAGTCACGACCGGGCCTGCACGTCGTCGCGAACGCGTCCGACCCACACGTCGCGTGGGCGGCACAACCTGCCCGCACGACCTGGGTCGACCTCGGTCCCGGGTGGCGGGCCGACGCCGCGACGTGCCCTGCATGCGGCGAGCTGCTCCAGTGGGACGAGCACGATCGGTTCTCGTGCACGTGCGGGTTCGCCACGCCGGAGGCGAACGCACGCGTCGACGGCGAGACGCTCGTCGTCGGCGACGAGAAGATCCCCCTGCAGCTGTCGGTACCGGGCCACTGGAACGTGCTCAACGCCGCGCTCGCGGTCGTCGCGGCAGGACACTTCGGTGTCGACCCGAAGCCCGCGGCGGCGGCCGCGGCACGCGTCACGACGGTTGCGGGCCGTTACGCCGTCCATCGCCTCCCGGACGGGCGCGACGCGCGCGTGCTGCTCGCCAAGAACCCGGCCGGTTGGAGCGAGGTGCTCGCGTACCTGGAGGGCCGCGAGACGGGCGTCGTGATCGCGGTGAACGCGCATCTCGCGGACGGGCGCGATCCGTCGTGGCTGTGGGACGTGCCGTTCGAGCTCCTGCGCGGGCTGCCGGTCGCGGCGTCGGGTGAGCGCGCGCTCGACGTCGCCGTGCGGCTCGACTACGGCGACGTCGCCTGCGTCGTCGAGCCCGATCCGCTGCGTGCCGCTGCGCGCATCGAGGGCCGTGACGTGCACGTCGTCGCGTCGTACACACAATTCATG